>DATEMM010000532.1:0-13288 GCA_035275605.1 Pyrinomonadaceae bacterium | reverse complement strand
CTGACCACTGACCACCGACCACTGACCACTGCTTATGAGTCAACAGTTCACGCCCAATAATCCGCTGCCGCAGGAGGCGAAGGTCCCCGAGGAGATGGCCACATTCCCGCCGGAGGTAGAGGCGGAGATTGACCGCCACCTGGCGAAGTACCCTGTCAAGCGCTCGGCCATCCTGCCCCTGATGTTCATCGTGCAGCGCGAGCGCGGCGGCTACCTGGATCCCCCTGGCGTGGCCTACCTGGCGGACAGGCTCGGCGTGCGAATCACGGACATCTGGGAGGTCGCGACCTTCTACTCGATGATTAACACGGAGCCCGTCGGGCGTTATCACATCCAGATTTGCAAGACGCTCTCGTGCAAAATCATGGGCGAGCCGAAGATTACCGAGCACGTGTGCAGCAAGCTCGGCATCAGGCCGGGCGAGACGACGCCAGACGGGCGCTTCACCGTCTCGCTGGTCGAATGCCTGGGGTCGTGTGGGACCGCGCCGATGTTTCAGATCGGGTTTGATTACCACGAGAACCTGACGACCGAGAAGGTGGACGAAATTCTTGCGGCTTTGCCGTAAAGGAAGCTCTTTGAAGAACAACGGGATGAACGGGAAGAGGCATCATAGCCGCCAACTCCCTAGATGGTTCGGTTCGGATTCCTGAGCCAATCCTCGTCAGGCCCCGGAAAAAGCGGACTGAACGCCTACCAGTTCTGCGTAAAGGAGCCTGACTATGAGAAAGAGTTTCTGCTTATTCCTTTTCGTCTCCCTTTGTTCGATCACAGCTCTGGCACAGGTTTCAGGCAATCGAGTCTACGAAAATCAAGGGGCGCAGCAGGGCGCGCAGGTGCAGCGGCGCTACCCTGGCTACGGCGGGGCCACGACCGAGCAGGTCATCTCCGAGCAGGAGAATCTGCTGGTCACGACTTACCAGTTCATTGAGGCCAAAGTCCTGACGAGTGTCGAGACGAAAGAGTACGTAGCCGTGTTCGGGATGGCACAGGAAGCGGATTCGCTCCCGAAGGCCAGCAAGAAGTTGCAGGAGCAGATCGCTGCTTTCCAGAGCGGTCTCGGCGCACTCGGGATTCGTCCGGAGGACACGTACCTGGACTTTATTACCCAGAATCGAGTTTACGACTACCAGGTCAAGGGCTCGACGGCGCGCGAAAAGGTTTCAGGCTTCCAGGTCAAAGAGAACTTCTTCGTGCGCTACAAGGACCCGCGGCTGCTCGACCAGATAACGCCGATTGCGGCGCAGGCGGGCATCTTCGACCTGATTAAAGTGGATTACGTCACGAGCGATTTGAACGCCGTGCGAGCGCAGTTGGCCGAGGAGGCGATGAAAGTCCTCAAGCAAAAGGAGGAGTCTTATACGAAGCTTGGCCTCAAGCTCCAGCCCGTGACCGTGATGGCTGAGAACTTTGACGCCTTTCAGCCATCGGAAGCTTACAATTCTTACAAAGCTTACGAGACGGGCAACGTAGATGAAGAGAATTACCGCGTGGTCGAACGGCGCAAGAACAGTACTTTTTTCTTCGAGCCGCTGAACCCTGGGCAGTTCGACAAGGTGCTCAATCCCGTCGGATTGCAGCCGCAGGTACAATGCACCTTCATTTTAAGGGTCAAGTATTTCGTAGACAGGCACGAGACCATTGTCCGGCCGGTACAACCGGACAAGAAGCCTTAAGATAACTTATGCGCATCGAAGCCATCGGATGCGAGCCACTCCTTTTAGCTCGCTTCAAATCTGAAAACTCGCACACGCTCGAAGTCGCGCGTGGGCACGGCGCTTACGATGCGCTGAAAAAGGTGCTCGACTCGATGACGCCCGAAGCGGTCATCGAGGAGGTGAAGAAGTCTGCGCTCCGCGGGCGCGGCGGCGCAGGCTTCCCCACCGGCATGAAGTGGAGTTTCGTGCCGAAGGACTCTCCTAAGCCCAAATACGTCGTCTGCAACGCGGACGAGTCCGAGCCCGGCACATTCAAGGACCGCTACCTGATGGAGCGCGACCCGCACATGCTGATTGAGGGCATGTTGATCGCCGCCTACGCGCTCGGCTCACATGCCACCTACATCTACACGCGCGGCGAGTACCGCTACCTGATGGACATCATGGACCGCGCGATTGAGGAAGCGCGCGAGGCAGGCTTTGTCGGCGAAAAAATCCTGGGTTCGGACTTCTCGTGCGAGGTCTACACGCACACGGGCGCGGGCGCGTACATCTGCGGCGAAGAGACTGCGCTGCTGAATTCTCTGGAGGGATTGCGCGGGCACCCGCGCATGAAGCCCCCGTTCCCGGCCGTGGCGGGCCTTTACCAGTCGCCGACCGTGGTCAACAACGTCGAGACCCTCTCGGCCGTCCCGCCAATCATTCTGATGGGCGGCGAGGCCTACAAGGCGCTTGGCACAGAGAAGAGCGGCGGGACGAAACTGTGGTCGGTCTCGGGCCACGTACAGTATCCGGGCGTGTATGAGCTTCCGATGGGCTACGACGACATGGAGAAGTTCATCATGGAAGACTGCGGGGGCGTCCCCGGCGGCAAACAACTCAAGGCGGTGATTCCCGGAGGTTCCAGCGTCTACATCATGCCTGCCTCGGACATCATCGGCAAAGACGTGCGGATGGATTACGAGGGGCTGGTCGCGGGCGGCTCGATGGTCGGCTCCGGCGGCTTCATCGTGATGGACGAGACGGTGGACGTCTTCGAGTCCACGAAGAATTTGATCGAATTCTACAAGCATGAATCCTGCGGCTGGTGCACGCCCTGCCGAGAGGGCACGGACTGGCTCGTCAAAATCTTCAAGCGCATCGCCAAGGGCGAAGGAAGACCGGAGGACGCGCAGTTGATTCTGGACTTGTGCGACAACATCGAGGGGAAATCTTTCTGCCCCTTAGGCGACGCCGCCGCGTGGCCGATTCAGTCTGCGATTAAGAAGTTCCCGGAAGATTTCAAGCGGCACCTGCTGCCCATGGCAGCTCACGCGGAAGAAGGCGTCGCGGCGGACTAAGAGTGATGATAAAAATTATCGAGGCACACGCTCTTGCTCCCTATCGCCTGTACGTTAAGTTTTCCGACGGCGTGGAGGGAGAGATCGACCTGTCTGCTCTAGCAGAGCGTGGGGTGTTTGCCGCGTGGAGCGATCCCGTATTCTTCAAGCGCGTGCGGGTTGGCTCGTCAGGTCGAAGTCTTGACTGGGATGAGCAAATAGACCTGTCTGCCGACTCGCTTTACATGAACCTGACCGGGAAGACCGCTCAGGAGTTGTTCCCGAAGCTGGCGACTGAGGGCGTGCGTGCCTGAGATTTGCTGATTACGATTGCTGGCGCGGAAGTTTTTGCCGGAAGCTTGCCCACTAGAGCTTTAAGCATGGTCAAGGAGTGGGCGGCGTTGCACCAAGCAGAATTGAATCAGGCTTGGGAGTCGGCTCGACGCGCGCAGCCGCTTAATAGGATTGACCCATTGTCATAAATTTATGTCCACAGAGTTAATCAAAGTCACCATCAACGGACAAGACTTTCAGGTCGCGAAGGGCGCGCGCCTGATTGACGTCTGCCGCGAGAACGCTTTCAACATTCCGTCCTTCTGCTATTACGCGGACCTGGCGCTGCAAGCCTCCTGCCGGATGTGCCTGGTGCGCATCGAGAAGATGCCGAAACTTCAGACCTCCTGCACCATCACCTGCACGGATGGGATGATCGTCACCACCCAGAGCGAGGAGATAGAGAAGGCGCAGCGCGCGATGGTGGAGTTCCTGCTCGCCAACCATCCGCTCGATTGCCCTGTCTGCGACCGCGGCGGCGAGTGCGAGTTGCAGGAGATGGCTTTCGACTGGGGCGGACTCGAAGAGCGCTTCCAGGAGCGCAAGAACGCGCAGCCCGAAAAATACCTCTCGCCGATGGTGGCCAACGACCCGCAGCGCTGCATTCTCTGTAAACGCTGCACGCGCGTCTGCGACGAGTGGATGGGCGAGGACGCCATCGAGGCCGGGGGCCGTGGCGCGAACACGGTCATAGGCACTTACGGCGGCTGGCTCAACTGCTCGCAGTGCGGCAACTGCATAGAGGTCTGCCCGACCGGGACTCTTCTAGACGCGACTTACCGCCACCAGGCCCGCCCCTGGGAACTTGAACAAACTGTCTCGACCTGCTCGTTCTGCTCCGACGGCTGCCAGATGTCGCTCGGCTCGCGCGGAGGCGTCCTGATGCGGGCCGTCGCGCGCGACCGCTACGTCAACGGCCACAACGGCGAGTTCCTCTGCATCAAGGGGCGATTCGGTCATCCCTTCGTCAATCACGAGGAGCGTCTGCGAACGCCCATGATTCGCTACCGTAAGGGCGGGAAGCTTATCCCAGCGACGTGGGACGAGGCGATTAAGTTCACTGCGACGAAGCTGGAAGAGTTGGCGAACGCGCACGGTGCGTCCTCAATCGCCGTCGTGGGCAGCCCGCGCATCACCAACGAGGCCAACTACGCGCTCTACAAATTCGCTACGGAAGTCGTCGGGACCGAGAACTACACTGCGACAGACGCCTTCAGCCTGGTTCCCTTCTTCGAGCACCTGGGCGGGCCGCTCGCCACGCACCGCGACATACGCCACGCCAGGACCATCCTGCTCATCGGCGGCGAACCGGAAGAGTTGCAGCCCCTGACCGGCAGGCAGATTCGCCAGGCCGTCCGTAACGGCGGCGCGAAACTCATCATCGCTAACAGCCGCGAAATCAGGCTCAGGTTCCAGGCCACACAGTTCATACACATTCGGCCGGGCGCGGAAGACGCGCTCGTGCTGGCGCTAGCCGATTCGGCGCAGGACAAACTGGCCGCGAAGAAGCTTGGCGTGGAAGCAGCGGAGCTGGAGACTTTGCGTCGGACTCTGAACGAGACCGAAGGCGACATCGTCGTCATGTTCGGGGGCGAGCTGAGCCAGGCCGGGCAGTCAATCGTCGCGCAGCTTCCATACGCCTTCAACGCCGAGGGCAGGCGCATGCTCCTGCACCCGCTGCCGCTTTACAACAACAGCGTCGGCGCGCACGACATGGGGCTGATGAGCGCTGGCAAAACACCGGGCCAGATTCTGGACGCTGCGGGCGACTCGGTCCGAGCCGTCTACATGGCTGGCAGCTTCCTGCCGGAGCAGCTTCACACGCGCGAAGAGGCCCTCTCGAAACTGGACTTCCTGATCGTGCAGGAGCTTTTCGAGACCGAGACGACCGCCCACGCGGATGTGGTCTTCCCCGCCGCGTCGTTTGCCGAGACAGACGGGACCTTTACCAACAACGACGGATTTGTGCAGCGCGTGCGCCAGAGCATCGCGCCCGTTCATCAGTCGAAGCCCGACTGGATGATTACGGCGCAACTGGCCCGCGCGCTCGACGTTGATTTCGGCTTCCAGATGTCGGCGGGCAACGTCTTCAAGGAGATTGCGGCGCGCGTCCCCGCGTACAGGGATTTGCGCTACCCGCTCCTGAAAGACGAGACCAGGCCCGTGCAGGTGAAGCACGAGGTCAAAGAGCGCGGCGATCTGCTCAAGGAGGCCGAGGGCTTGCGCCTGGGCGTCGAGGGCATGACCGAGACTGCGGAGAAACTGAAGGGAACGCCGCCCGTCGGCCACGAGCTTTTCAAGCCGGGAGTTTTGACGGGCAAGGTCCCGCAGTTCCCGCTCCTGGCCGCCGGCAACCCCGAGCCGCCGTCCCTGGCGATTTCCCCCCTCTACCAGATTACGATTGACGAGAGCCTGCGGCGCGTCGAGGCCGTGGCCGGAGACTGAGGAAATTCGGATTGTGGATTGCGGAATGCGGATTGAAAAGAAAAGCCGTTCTTAAATCCGCAATCCCGTTATCCGCATTCCGCAATCGAACAACATGGAGTGGCTTAATCGCATTCTCGAAGTCGCGTGGGGGTTTGTGCCGATTACGGTGACCTTCATCGTGGTTCTGATGATCGTCGCCTACACGGTACTGGCCGAGCGACGCGTGCTGGCGTTCATACAGGGGCGCTTGGGGCCTAACCGCGTCGGCTACGGCGGACTGCTCCAGCCCTTCGCGGACCTCCTTAAATTCATCCTCAAGGAAGACATCGTCCCAGACAAGTCTACGCGCTTCGTCTACTTCCTAGCGCCCGTGGTGGCGATTATGACGGCGCTGATGACGATGATCGTCTATCCGTTCGGGCCGGCCGTTTACATCCCCATCCTAGGCGAAGTCAGAGAGCTGGTCATCGCGCGCTTCGACGTCGCGCTGCTCTACGTGCTCGGCATCACCTCGGTCGGCGTTTACGGAATCGCGCTCGCCGGCTGGTCATCGAACAACAAGTACAGCCTGATGGGCGGCCTGCGCGCCGCCTCGCAGCTCATCTCTTACGAGTTGAGCCTGGGGCTCTCGCTCATCGGCGTGGTTCTCTTGAGCGGGACGCTAGACCTCTACGCCATCGTCGAGCAGCAGTCTGGCTGGTACGGTTTGCAGTGGAACATCTGGCGGCCCGACCGCATTCAGTTCTTCGGCTTCCTGATCTATTTAATTTCGGCCATCGCGGAGACTAACCGCGTGCCGTTCGATTTGCCGGAGGCTGAGACTGAATTGGTCGCGGGCTTCCACACGGAATACTCCGCGATGAAGTTTGCGCTCTTCTTCATGGCCGAGTACGTCAACATGCTGACGGTCTCGATGCTGGCGACGACGCTCTTCCTGGGCGGCTGGAACGGCCCCGGAGTGGCCAGCTTTCCCATCCTCGGGGTCTTCTATTTCCTGGGCAAGGTGGTCTTTTTCCTGTTCCTGTACATCTGGCTGCGCGGGACGCTGCCGCGCTTTCGCTTCGACCAGTTGATGAACTTCGGCTGGAAGTTCCTGCTGCCGGTCGCGATTTTGAACATTATTTTCACGGCTACTTTTGCTTATTTCGGTCTCTTCGGGTGAGGAACCGAATGGGCAGGGGAGGTTTAAGCGCCCCGGCTGCCGCTTGATTGATGATTACGCTTCTTTTCATTCTCTTTGCTGGGCTCGCGGTGGGCTGCGCCGTCTCGGTGGTGGTGCAGCGCAACCCGCTCTACAGCGCCATCTCGCTCGTGGGCGTCTTCGTCTCGCTGGCGGCGCTTTACGTCATGCTGGCCGCGCCGTTCATCGCCGCCGTGCAGGTCATCGTCTACGCGGGCGCAATCATGGTGCTGGTCGTCTTCGTCATCATGTTGCTGAACGTAGAGGAAGAGGTACGCCGTAGGCTTCGCCTGCGCTTTCTGATTCCGACGGCCGTAGTGCTGGCCGCTGTCCTGATCGCCGAGACGGCTTTCGTCATCTACTTCGTGCAGGCGCAGCCGTCACCTATGGACCCTGGCACATCGGAGGTCGGCCTGACGGCCTCAATCGGCACGGGCCTCTTTACCATATATCTGCTGCCGTTCGAGATTACGTCCGTCCTCTTGTTGATGGCGATTGTCGGGGCGATGACGCTGGCGCGCCGCGCGCAGAATGTCCCGGTGGGCGTGGGCGTCGCGCCCGGCGCGCAGGTTCTGACCAGGAGCATCGTTAACCCGAAGGCCATAGGCGACGCGACCCCCGTCATCACCAACTCGACCGCCGAAGCCGAACGGCTCCTCGGCGGAGAGAAGGAGGAGTGAGGATTTGCGATTTTAGATTTTGATTTTTGATTGGATAAGGACAAGAAATTTAAATTAAAAAGTCTTTAGTCCTCTTCCAATCGCAAATCAAAAATCGCAAATCAAAAATTACCATGCAAGCTGTTCCGCATCTTTCCTGGTACCTGGCGCTCTCGGCCGTCCTGTTCACCATCGGGGTGGTGGGCGTCATCATCAAGCGCAACATCATCTCTATGTTCATGTGCATCGAGCTGATGCTCAACGCCGTGAACCTGACGTTCGTGGCCTTTTCCAGTTATTTTCGCGACGTGACGGGGCAGCTCTTCGTCTTCATCGTCATGACGGTGGCGGCGGCCGAGGCGGCTGTCGGGCTCGGAATCATCATCGCCATCTTCCGCAACCGCGAATCGCTGGACGTGGACGACGCGAACATTTTGAAACTGTGAAGAGCAGTGGTCAGTGGTCAGTGGCCGGTGGTCAGTTAAAAACTGATTCTTACTGGCCACTGACCACCGGCCACTGACCACTGACTATATGATTCGCTACATCATCTTTGCGCCGCTGGTGGGGGCCGCGATTAACTGGTTCGTCGGCAGGCGTGTGCGCAGGGAGAGTTTCATCGGGCTGGTGGCGTGCCTGGCGGTAGGCGTTTCCACGGTCGTCGCGTTCTACCTCGCGTTCAAGTCGGGCGGGGCGCTGAGGGCTGAGGCAGTGCCGGGGGTGGCCCCCGTCGTGGATCACCTCTGGACGTGGCTGGACGTCGGGGGCTTTCGCGCAGACTTCGGGTTCGCGATGGACCGGCTGAGCGGCATCTACGTTCTCTTCGTCACTTTCGTAGGCTTCCTGATTCACCTCTTCGCGACCGGGTACATGCATGGCGATCCAGGCTTCTATCGCTTCTTCGCCTACCTGAACCTTTTCATGTTCTCGATGCTGACGCTGATTCTGGCGGACAATCTTTTGCTGATGTTCGTCGGGTGGGAAGGCGTCGGCCTCTGCTCTTATTTACTGATAGGTTACTACGTTGACCGCAAGGAGGCGGGCGACGCGGCCAAGAAGGCTTTCGTCGCTAACCGCATAGGCGACTGGGGCGTCGTGCTCGGCATCATGCTCGTCTTCTTCCTCGTCGGCTCGATCAGCTTCTTCGACAAGCCCTCTTTGGGAGTGACGAGCGCCCTAACGAAGATCGCAGCCATGCCCGTCGAGACCTTTGGCTGGGGGATGCTCTTCGCGGGCGGAATCACGAGCGCAGCCATCCTGCTCTTCATCGGCGCGACCGGAAAGAGCGCACAGATTCCGCTCTTCGTCTGGCTCCCCGATGCGATGGCCGGGCCGACGCCCGTCTCCGCGCTGATTCACGCGGCGACGATGGTCACGGCGGGCGTCTACATGATCGTGCGCTGCTCTGCCATTTACACGCACGCGCCGACGGCCATGTTCATCATCGCCATCGTCGGCGCGGCGACGGCTATCTTCGCCGCGACCATAGGGATTGCGCAGAACGACATCAAGAAGGTTCTGGCCTACTCGACCATCTCGCAGCTCGGCTACATGATGCTCGCGTGCGGCGTGGGCGCGTTCGTCGCCGCCATTTTCCACGTCATGACGCATGCCTTCTTCAAGGCGCTCCTCTTCCTGGGCTCCGGCTCCGTCATCCACGGCATGCACCACGAGCAGGACATGCGAAGGATGGGGGGCTTGCGCAAGTACATGCCCATCACCTTCGTGACGATGCTCACAGGCTGGCTCGCCATCAGCGGCATTCCTATCTTCGCCGGTTTCTTCTCGAAGGACGAGATTCTGTGGAAGACCTGGAGCGCAGAGGGCGTTGGGCCAAACGCCGGCAAAATCCTGTGGGTCGTGGGCGCTGTGACGGCGCTCCTTACCGCCATCTACATGACGCGCCTGATGGTGATGACCTTCTGGGGTCAGGAGCGGTTCCTGGAAAAGGACGCGGGCGGGCAGGCGGACGAAGCGCACGCACACGCCGCAGACTTAGGCGAGAAGCCGCACGACGCTGCGCTGCCGAGCGCGGGCGACCGCCCGCATCACGAGCCGGGCGAGCACGTGGACGAAGGCGCGGGCCTTCACCACGGCGACGTCGTTCACGCCGGAAGCGAGCACCAGGACGAGCACGCGCATCACGGCCCCTTCAAGCCGCACGAATCGCCCTGGGTGATGACTGTGCCGCTCGTGGTGCTGGCCATTCTTTCGACCTTCGGCGGCCTGGTCGGCATCCCTTACGCCCTGAGCGGCGGGGCCATCGACAACTATTTCGAGCACACGCTGGAGCCCGTCATCGCGAACCCGAGCGAGACGGGTGAAGCAATCGGGCACGCCCCTGGTGAAGCCGGAGAGCCGCGCCTGCTCTCCAAAGAGCCGCAGCCGCACGACGGCGCGTCGCCGCTTTCGGTCGGCGAAGGCTCGCAGCACGAGCCAGTGGCCGAGCGTGCGCACTCCGCGGAAGAGGTCAGCCAGGAGAGGCTCTTTACGGGAATCTCCGTCGCCATCGCCCTTCTGGGCATAGGTCTCGGCTGGGCCACGTTCAGGAAGCGGCCGCTCCGCCAGATGCCGCGCCTCTTGGAGAACAAGTACTACGTGGACGAGGTCTACGACGCGGCATTGATTAACCCGATTAAGGCTGGGTCGCGAGAGGGCTTGTGGAAGCTCTTCGACGTCGGCGTGATTGACGGCATAGTCAACGGGCTGGGACGCTCCGTCGCGGAGATCGGACGCCTGGTGCGTTACCTACAGATCGGCTTCGTCCGGGGCTATGCCGCGATTATCCTGCTCGGCGCGCTCGCGGTCATAGGTTATTTCACTTTCGTCATCTTCATTCGTTAGAGAGCGTATGCAGCAATACCTGCTCACCATTTTGATTCTTCTGCCCGTCGTCGGAGCCGTCGCGCTCATCGGCCACGGGCTGGTTCGTAAGCGCGAGTCGGACTATCGCTGGATAGCGCTCGGGGTCTCGGCGCTGACCTTCGCGCTCTCGCTCCTGCTCCTGGGCGACGGGGGAAGCGCGGCGGACGGCTTCCGCTTCGTCCAGAACGTTCCGTGGATCAGCTCCATCGGCGCGCGCTATCACATCGGCGTGGACGGCATCAGCCTTTGGCTCGTGCTCCTGACGACGCTCCTTGTCCCCATCTCGATTCTGTCGAGCTGGACTTCCGTCACCAAGCGCACACTCTCCTACTACGTCTTCCTGCTCGTTCTGGAGAGCGCGATGATCGGGGTCTTCGTCTCGCTCGACCTCTTAATCTTCTATCTCTTCTTCGAGGCGTCGCTCGTCCCTATGTTCTTCCTGATCGGCATCTGGGGCGGGAAGCAGCGGATTTACGCGGCGACCAAGTTTTTCATCTACACGGCGGTCGGCAGCCTCCTGATGCTGGTCGGCATCATCGCCCTCTACTACATCGCAGGCTCGTTCGACTATGTGACGGTCCTGAACGCGCTCAAAGACGGCGTGCCGAATTTCACAGGCACGACGAGCGAGGCCCTCATCTTTCTGGCCTTCGCCTTCGCCTTCTGCATCAAGGTTCCGCTCTTCCCCCTGCACACCTGGCTGCCGGACGCGCACACTGAAGCCCCGACGGCGGGCAGCGTGATTCTGGCGGGCGTGCTGCTCAAGATGGGCACCTACGGACTGCTTCGTTTCAACCTGGCCTTCTTCCCCGGCGCTGCGCGCGCCTTCGCCCCCTACATCATCACGCTCGCCGTCATAGGCATCATCTACGGGGCGCTGGTGGCGATGGTGCAGCCGGACGTCAAGCGTCTTGTCGCTTATTCGTCCGTCAGCCACATGGGCTTCGTCGTGCTCGGCCTCTTCTCCTTCACGGAGATGGGTATGCAGGGCGCTCTCTACCAGATGCTCAACCACGGAGTCTCCACGGGCGCGCTCTTTTTGTTCGTCGGGATGATCTACGAGCGGCGGCACACGCGCATGATTTCCGACTTCGGGGGTCTGGCCAACTCAATGCCGTGGTTCTCTTCCCTTTTCGTCATCGCTTCGCTGTCGAGCATCGGGCTGCCGCTCCTGAACGGTTTCGTCGGCGAGTTCCTGATTCTGATCGGGACGTGGACGTCTACGGCCGTGACGTGGCCGTGGGTGGCGACGATGCTGGCGGCAACAGGCGTTATCTGGGCCGCCGTCTACATGCTCTGGATGTTGCAGCGCGTCGTCTTCGGGCGGATACACAACCCTGAGAACGCTAAGCTTAAAGATTTGAGCGCGCGCGAGGCGGGCCTGCTCGTGCCGCTCTTGATCCTGATGATTTTGATGGGCGTCTATCCGCGCCCGTTCCTGGACCGCTCGCGCCAGAGCGTCCTGGAGGTGCGCGACCGCGTGGTGCGCCCGCAGACCGGCGGGACCGTCGCGGAGAGGTGAGAAGAGTTTTCAGTTTTTAGTTTTCAGTTTTCGGTAGGTTATGAAGAGAGTTTTTGGATACACGATAGTTTGCGCGGCGCTTGTGTTTGCGCTAGGTGTTCGAGTGCAGGGGCAGGAGGGCGGCGGGGCTGTGCCGGCCGGTGCGAGCGTGGAAGAGACGTCGCTCAGGTTGAAGGGGGCGGACGGCAAGACCTACGACGTCGGGGAGATGCGCGGGCAGGTGGTGCTGGTCTCTTTCGGCGCGACGTGGTGCCAGCCGTGCCAGGAGGAGCTAAAGGCGCTCGAAGAGTTGAAGAAGGAATACAAGGACCGCGGCGTGAAGTTCTTGTGGGTGAGCATCGAGAGCGAGGACGAGGTCTCAGACTCCAGGCTCCGCGATTACGCGAAGAAGTTGAAGCTCTCGTTCCCGGTCCTGCGCGACCCGGACAAATCCGCATTCGCGCGCTTTTCGGCGCGAATGCGCCTGCCAACGATTCTCTTCTTCGACCGGGCTGGAAGGCTCTCGCTGCCCAACCACGTCGGCATCACGGCGATTCCGCGCTACATGGCGGATTTGCGCGCACGGCTAGATAAACTGGTCCCGACCACGGCGGCGACGGATTCGTCGAACAGGTAGCCTCAAGGACACGTTCGCACTTTTTGAAATCAGAGACGATGGACTTCTTACTTGCCCTACAAATTCCTCCGCCGGACGTAAATTTCGGCCTGCTCCTGCCGGAGCTGATTATCTGCGTCGTCGGCGTCGTGGTCATGCTGCTGGACGCCTTCGCGCGCCCCTCGCAGCGCTGGGTGACGGGCGGTCTTTCGCTCGCAGGGCTCGCCGCCGCCACCGTCGCTTCCCTTTGGATGTGGGTCAACTGGACGAACAGCCCGCCGCGCGGCTTTCACGACATGGTGGTGCTGGATGAGTTGCGCCTGAGTTTCACGCTCATCTTCCTGCTGGTCTCAGCCCTGACCGTGCTCATCTCCATGGTCTGGGTCGAGCAGGAGCGATTGCCCGCGGGCGAGTTCCATTCGCTTCTACTGTTCGCCACCGCCGGGATGATGCTGATGGCTTCCGGTAACGATCTAGTCATCATCTTCCTGGGGCTGGAGATTCTCTCCATCGCCACCTACGTGATGTGCGGGTTCCGGCGCGCGGACTTGCGCTCGAACGAATCCGCCCTGAAATATTTCATCCTCGGCTCGTTCTCTTCGGCGTTTTTGCTCTACGGCATTGCGCTCGTTTACGGAGGCTCCGGCACGACTAACATCTCGCAGCTCGCGTCCGTCATCTCGACCGGCCCGGCGCGCTACCCTGCGCTCCTTTTCGCCGGGGCGGCAAT
>DATEMM010000531.1:0-4857 GCA_035275605.1 Pyrinomonadaceae bacterium | reverse complement strand
AGGCCGACGATTCCGCCCCCGCCCACTCCTCCCGTCCCGCCCAGCGGCGTGACGTTCACGCCGTTGACGAGCGTCTCCAAATCCGGCGGATAACGGTCCGGGTTGTCCGTCCCGAAGATGGTGTTGTCTGTAATCGCCACCCTGATGCGCGGGTCTACGACCGGCTGCGCGCCCGCGGCTCCTCCATCGGGACCAGCGGCCGGGGGAGTCCCTGTGGCGGCTCCACCACGCACCTGCCCCCCGGCCAGGGCTTCGCGATGAAACTGGTCTATCGCTGTGCGCATCTCGCGCAGCGACTCGCGCAGCCGCTGCTCGCGCTGGCGTTTGACAGAGACCTTGACGAGCGGGATTGCGCCCATCGTAAGAATCGTCAGCACGGTCAGCGTAATGACGAGCTCTATCAGCGTAAAGCCGCGGGAAGAAACAGTGGTCAGTGGTCGGTGGTCGGTGGTCAGTAAAAGCGGCGAACGACATGAGTCAGTCGCACATGACTGCCCCAAGTTGGCAACTGCCTTAACTGACCACCGACCACTGACCACTGACCACTTTACTTTCATGATTACTTCACCGTCAGGCGGCTCTCCGTCAGTTGCAGCTTCACGCCGCGCCCGTCCGCTGTGACGGACTGCGCCTGTTCGCCGAAGGCGATGATGCTTTCTCCCGCTGCCAGCGCCTCTACGTCCAGGAAGAGAATGACGCTCGCGCCGGACTTCAGCGGCACGCCCGCCTGCGGCGAGACGACGAGCGTAATGATTCCCGACGGATCAATCGACTGCATGATGACGGGGGCGGTCGCCGCGCCATCGGGCCACGCGCCCTGCGAAATGCCGCGCACGGCCAGGACCTTCGGATCGAAGCGAAGCCGCGCGGTGGTCGCGCCGAGCGCATCTTTCGACACCAGCACGAGCGCGACGCGCTGCTTCTCGCCCGCACGCATCTCCTGCCTCTCGGCCATCAGGCGCAACTCCGCGACGGGCGGCGGCGGCGGAGCCACGGGCGCGGGCGGCTTTCCGAAGATGCCCTCTTTTAATTTATCGGCGATGGACGAATCCGCCCCCTGCTGTTTCTTAGCGGAATTGTCCGTCGCGGGCGCTGTTGATACTGTCTGCGATGCGCCCGGAGACACAGCCGTCTCCGCGGCTGATACGGTTGTCGTCACGGCGGGCGTCGGCGTCGCCGCTGCCTTGTTGACGAGCGCCGTTGGCACAGGCGGAGCCTCGCCCGTCAATTGGGCGAGCGCGTTGGCCAGGGCGTTCGACGTTTGCGGAAGAGTGACGGCCGAGACCGGCATCAGAGCCGGGGCCGCTGTTGTGCCAGCCGTCTGCGTCGCGGGCTGGGCTGGCTCAATGCTGTTGCCGACATTCATCAGGGATTTCGGCGCGGGCACATAAGCCGGGACTGTCTCGGTGTCCGGCAACTGCACGACCACGTTGGTCGGAAGCTTGCGCGCGGCGGCCAACTGCTCCTCGCGCTCCGTTTCCCTGACCATCGCTTCCAAGGACCCTGTCGTCGGCGCGGAGAGCGTGCCGCTCGGGCGCTCTCTTTCGTCAAACGGCGTGACGGCCGGGGCGCGCAGGACGCGCGGCGTGACGGCGATGACGATGTCTATCTGCGTGTTGTTGCGCGTCGGCGAGGTAAAGAGCCGGCCCAGGATTGGAATCAATCCGAGAAGCGGGAGGCCCCTGCGCCCATTGGACTGCGTGTCTTGAGCAACCGAGGCGAGCATCATCGTGCGGTTGTTCTGAATGCGCGCCGTGCCGGTAATCGTGCGCTCGGTAAAGGTCGGCGTCAGGCTCCCTGCGTTGAGGATGTCTTTGGACTCGATTGACATCTTGACCTGCACGTCGAGGTTCGGGAAGACCTGCGGCGTGAACTTCAGGGTCAGGCCGGTCGGCTCGTACTGAATGACTGGAAAGCCGCCGCCGAAGTTGACCCCGCCCGTCACGCCGCCGGGCGTCGTCGGCTGCTGGGTGGAAGCGAAGGGGAACGTCTGCGCCGTCTGCACGGGCACGCGCTGACCTATGCGCGCCGAAGATTCCTCGCCGCTGAAGGCGTGCACCTGCGTCGAGGCCACGAGCTTCGTCCGGTCCTTGCGCTGGAACGCGGTCAACTGCGCGGCCGGGAGGACGAGCGCGGCTCCGAAGGCGGTTGGCGCGCCCGAGAGGCGGGTCGCGACGTCTCGCGCGCCCGCGAGGATGTTCAATCCGCTCGCGCTGCCGAGACTGAAGAAGCCGTTGGAGTCGCCTGTGCCAATCTGGTTGCCGAGCTGTAACAGGTCCGTGCGGGAGACTTCGTAGATGTTGACGTCCATCACGACCTCTGCGCGGTCCTTGTCAATGCTCTGAAGGAGCTCCGCGATGAGCTGCAAATTCTCCGAAGTGTCGCGGACCGTGATGCTGTTGGTGCCCTTGTCCGCAATCACGTTCGGCTGCGGGCGGCCCTGGCTCGGCGGGAGCGCGGCGGCGACAATCGTGCGCGCCTCGGTCGGGTCGATGTTGGAAAGGTAGAAGGTGCGAATGCCTAGCTGCTGGTACTGGGCGCGCCGGTTCTGGTCGGCGACGAGGATGGTGCGACGATTGATCTTCTGGAAGAAGAGCCCTTCCTGGAGGAAGATCAAATCGAGCGCCTGCGCCGTCGTCACGTCCGTCAGATTCACTTCGACGGTGCGCGGCGCGCGAAACGACTGCGTGTCGAAGATGACGTTGAGGCCGAGCTGCTCCGCGAGGTTGCGAATCAAACTCTTCAGGTCGTTGTTGTACTTGATAACGCGAAGCTGCTGGTCGGAGCGCGTCGGCGGCAAGTTCTCCTGCTGGGCGTTGCGCGCCGCCGCGGGCTCGGCAGGCGTCCCGCCCGCTCCTAACTGGGCGGAGCCTGGCACAGCGCCCTTGCCGTTCGTCGTGCCGCTGTCGCCCGGCGCGCTCTCCCCTGTCTTCTCGCGCTGGAGGCGCAGCATGCGCTCCATCTCCGAGAGCGAGAGCTCGTTGACGGGGTCTAATCCGTAGGCCAGGCGAAAGGCGTTGTAGGCTCCTATGTAGTCGCGCTGTTCGGCCAGCGCCCTCCCCTGCTGCATGTACTGCTGCGAGGCGTTGAAGACCGCGCGCCGGTAGTGCAACTGGTACTCGACGTTCGAGGGGTCTGCGGCGACGGCCAAGGTGAATTCCTGCGCGGCCTTCTCCCACTGCTGCGCCGCCTCGTACTGCAAGCCTCGCTTGTAATTCTTCTCGCCCTTCTTGGCGAGCGCCGTCATGGGCGCGGCGAGCAGGCAGAAGACCACCAGGAGCGACGCGAACGTGCGCGCGTGAATTGACGACCTTTTCATCTCAAATGCCTCTTCTAAGTCGGATAGGACAATAAAACTATCGGGGGCGGCGGCAAAACGGCGTCCGCGACCAGCTCTGATAAAATCCGGGTCGGGCTGTAAACGGCGGCGTTCCTTGTCCCGAACTAATAAACGCCCCGCGCCAAACGCAGTTCCGAAAACAGTGGGCAGGTGAGCAGTAAGCAGTGAGCAGTCAAGACGAACTGCTTTTTCTGCTCACTGCTTACTGCTCATCGCCTACTGACTGTTGCTCACTTCCTCGACGAACGTTACACGGTTGATCTCGTGCAGCGTGGAGGTTCCGGCGAAAACTTTCTGGAGCGCGGATTCGCGCAGGCCCGTCAGCCCCTCTGCCTCGGCGGCGCGTCGCACTTCGGAGCCCGGCCGCCGCTCGACGATCATCTCGCGGATGTTGTCCGTCAAGTCGAGCAGCTCGTGAATGGCCGTGCGCCCGCGATAGCCCGTGTGGTTGCAGGCGTCGCAGCCCACGCTCATGTAAAAGGCGCGCTCCCGTTGCTCCTCGGGCCTCAGTCCGGACTCCATCAACTCCTCGTCCGACGGGCGGTACTTGCGCTTGCAGGTCGGGCAGAGGATGCGAACCAGCCGCTGTGCCAACACGCAATTCAGGGACGAAACGAAATTGTACGGCTCGACGCCCATATTCAGGAAGCGCCCGATGACGTCGATCACGTTGTTGGCGTGGACGGTCGTGAAGACGAGGTGGCCCGTCAACGCGGACTGGATGGCGATTTGCGCCGTCTCCTCGTCGCGGATTTCGCCGACCATGATCTTGTCCGGGTCGTGGCGCAGGATGGAACGCAGGCCGCGCGCAAAGGTCAATCCCTTTTTCTCGTTGACGGGAATCTGCGTGATGCCGTGCAACTGGTACTCGACCGGGTCCTCAATCGTGATGATCTTGTCTTCCTCGTTGCGAATCTCGTTCAAGGCGGCGTAGAGCGTCGTCGTCTTTCCAGACCCGGTTGGCCCCGTCACGAGCACCATCCCGTAGGGCTCCGCTATGTAGCGGCGGAACTTTCTCAGGTCCTCCTCGGAGAATCCGACCACGTCCAGGTTCAGGTTGCGGAACTCCTCGTTGATCTGCTCCTTGTCGAGAATACGTATGACGGCGTCCTCGCCGTGAACGGTCGGCATGATCGAGACGCGGAAGTCCACGTTGCGCCCCTTGTAGCGAACGCGGAAGCGTCCATCCTGTGGGACGCGCCGCTCGGCGATGTCCAGCTCCGACATGACCTTGATGCGCGAGATCAGCGTCTGGTGATAGGCCAAATCGATCGGATCGACCTTGGCGTAGAGCGCGCCGTCAATGCGGTACTTGACCTGGACTTCCGTGTCGCGCGTCTCGATGTGAATGTCGGAGGCGCGCGACTCCATCGCGTTGAAGATGATGGTATCGACGAGCTTGATGATCGGCGACATCTCGGAATCGGTCGCCAGGCGGTCAAGGTCTAAGACCTCTTCCCCCGCCTCTGTCTCCTTGACAAGCGAGATGCGGAAACCCGACGCGGCCTCCTGCAACA
>DATEMM010000530.1:0-21490 GCA_035275605.1 Pyrinomonadaceae bacterium | reverse complement strand
GCCACAGCCGCCCGCGCCTGCTCCCCCTGCTCCGGCCGCCCCGCCGCGCCAGCAGCAGGCTCCGCAGCAGCAAGCGCCGCAACAGCCCCAACAGCGGCCACCACAGCCGCCGCCCGCGCCCGCTCAGCAGGCTCCGAAAACTCCCCCCGCTCCTGCGCAGCCCGCGACCATCGAGCTCATGCGCACTTCTACGGGAAAGCTCGAACGCATACAGTTGACGAAGGACGTCACGCGCCTCGGGCGCGAGCCCGGAATGGAAGTGACCATCGAGGCCGCCGCGGCCGTCGTCTCGCGCCGCCACGCGGAGATTCAAAGGCGCGAAGGGCAATTCATGCTCGTTGATCTGGGCAGCTTCAACGGCACACTGCTCAACGACCAGCGCATCACCAGTCCCACACCGCTCTACAACGACGACCGAATTCAGCTCGGCATGGGCGGCCCCATCCTGCGCTTCCTTGACCCGTCACGCCCGGCCCCTGCGGGCGCGCAGAATACCGGCCAGCGCTCCGTCGCCATCTCTTCGGGCGCATCGCCGCAGGCACCCATCCCTGTGCCGGTGCCGCCCGCGCAGAGCCCGCTCGCCGCGCCGGCCAGAGCACAGACGATGGTCATCAAGCCCGGCTCGGGTTCGCTCAATCAGCCGGCTGCTCCCACTGGCACAGGTCCGCAGCCGCAGCTTCTGATGCAGGTCGCCTTCAACGGCAAGCAGCAGTTGTCGGTTGGCCGTGCACCCGATAACGACATACACCTTGACGGCCTGCAAATCTCCAACCACCACGCGCGACTCGTCAACGCCGGCGGCACCGTCACGGTCGAAGATGTCGGCTCGACCAACGGCGTCTACGTCAACGGCGCGCGCATCACAGGTCGGCGCCCGCTCGTTGAGCGCGACATAGTACAGGTCGGCCCGTTCGTCCTACAGGCGGACCCGCGCCACGGCGTCGCCGTCTTCGACACGCGCTCGAAGACGCGCATCGACGTCATAGACATCACGAAGGTCGTGCCCAACCGCTCGGGCGGCGGGATGATTAAGCTCCTGGACGACGTTGACCTGACGATTCAACCCAACGAGTTCGTCGGGCTGCTCGGGCCCTCTGGCGCAGGCAAGTCCACGCTGATGGACTCACTCAACGGCATGCGCCCGGCGACGAGCGGCCGCGTCCTGATTAATAACCTGGACCTCTACCAGCACCTGGACTCAATCAAACAGTCCATCGGCTACGTCCCGCAGGACGACATCATCCACAGGGAATTGACGGTCTATCGCACGCTCTACTACGTCGCGCGACTCCGCCTTTCGCGCGACGTCTCCGCGCAGGAGATTGACCAGATCATCAACGAGGTGATGGACGTCACGGGGCTGGCCGAGCGGCGCGACGTGCCCGTCTCGCAGCTTTCGGGCGGGCAGCGCAAGCGCGTCTCCATCGCCGTCGAATTAATCACGAAGCCTTCCGTCATCTTTCTGGACGAGCCGACTTCGGGCCTCGACCCCGCGACCGAAGAGAAGATTATGAAGCTCTTCCGTCAGATAGCGGAATCGGGCCGCACCGTCATCCTGACGACGCACGCGATGGAGAACGTGCGCCTCTTCGACAAGATCGTCGTCATGATGCGCGGCAAGCTCGTCTGGTACGGCGCGCCGAAAGAGGCGCTCGAACACGTCAAGGCAGAGAGCTTCAAGGACCTCTATGACAAGCTCGAAGCTCCGATTGACGAGCGCACCAGGCAACTCCAGCCCCCGCCCGCGAGTGCGACGAAAGAGCAGAAACTGGCCTTCAAACTCCAGAAGGAGAAGATAGCCGAGGACGTCGCAGAGGAGTGGAAGAAGAGATTCCAGAGGACGCCTCAGTATCAGCAGAACATCATAGAGCCTCTGGGCGTCCTCAAGGAGCAGAAGCAGCAGGCCCCTATGGTGGCCCGTCGTCCGACCGTGACGGACTCGCTGCGCCAGTGGGCCACACTCGCGCGCCGCTACATGGAGGTCCTGGGCCGCGACAAGTTCAACCTGCTGATTTTGTTCGGGCAGGCCCCGATCATAGCTTTCCTGACCTACCTGGTGGTCGGCAAGAATCAGCCGCGAGATTTCCCTTACTTCATGCTCGCGCTCGTCGCCATCTGGTTCGGCACCTCCATCTCCGCGCGCGAAATCATCAGAGAGCGCGCCGTCTATAACCGCGAGCGCATGGTCAACCTGGGCCTCCTGCCCTACGTCGGCTCAAAGCTCCTAGTGCTCTCGGTCATAGTGGGCCTACAGTGCCTGCTCCTGTTCGGGACGCTGAAGCTCTTTCACTACGCGGGGATGATGAAACTGCCGCCCGACAGCCCCACGGAGACGCTGGCACAACTGCTCGTCATGATTCTGACGGGCATGGTCGGAATCGCGCTCGGGCTGTTTGTCTCGGCCGTGGTCAAGACCTCTGAGATGGCTACGAGTCTAGTGCCGCTCATCCTGATCCCGCAGATTCTCTTTTCGGGATTGGTGGGGGTGCCGGCAGGCGTGGCCCGCGTGATAGGCGTCGGCATGCCCGCGACGTGGTCCTTCGACGAGATCAAGCGTTTGTCGAAACTGGACACCATCAGCGAGGAGGGCTCGGACCCGGCGGGGCCGAACCGCGGGATGGGGCTCAAAAAATATATAGAGTTCGAGAACGACCGGAACATCGCTCAGGCCACGACCGACATCAATAGCTACAAGCAGGAGGCCGAGGACAACTCCGAGCGGTTCCGCAAGGACATGGATCAGTACCAGGAGGACTTGCAGGCTGCCATGCGCGGGCAGGGCGAAAAGCCTGAGAAGCCGGAACCTCCTAAACTAAAAGACGCCCCGCAGCCCAAGGACGCGGTCAAGCAGCCAGAGGATTTGAGCAACTACGTGGACTTCCTGCACCCTTGGGGCGGGCGACTGCTCAACGCGCTCGTCCTCTTAGGCATGTTCTTCGGCCTGCTCGGCGCAACCCTCTTCGCGCTCCGCTCTCAGGACATCGGGTGACGGAGAATAGAAGTCAGCATTTCGTCTTAAAGGAGTTCCAGCCATGCTCGCGCCAAACACGGTCTTGCAGAACCGCTACCAGGTGATTCGCTCCATCGGCCACGGCGGCATGGGGGCCGTCTACCTGGCCAGGGACCAGCGGCTCGGCCACACGGTCGCGCTCAAGGAGACCTTTTTCACCGAGGAGAGGATGCGCAAGGCCTTCGAGCGCGAGGCTAGACTTCTGGCACACCTGCGCCACCCGGCGCTGCCGAAAGTCACGGACCACTTTGACGAAGACGGCGGGCAGTTCATCGTCATGGAGTTCATCTCGGGCGACGACCTCGAGATGCTCCTGGCACAGCGCGGCGAGCCGTTCCCAGTCGCGCAGGTTCTCGCCTGGGGCGACGAGCTCCTGAAGGCGCTCGACTATCTACACAATCAGGACCCGCCCATTCTCCATCGCGACATCAAGCCGGCGAACCTGAAGCTGACGCCGCAGGGCGAGATCATTCTCCTGGATTTCGGTCTGGCGAAAGGGACAGCCGGGCAGACCTCCTCTGTGATGACGAGCCGCAGCGTCTTCGGCTTCACGCCAAACTTCGCCCCGCTCGAACAGATTCAGGGCACTGGTACAGGCCCGCGCTCGGACCTCTACTCGTTGGCGGCCACGCTCTACTACCTGATGACCGGGGCGATTCCGCCCGACGCCCTGACGCGAATCACCGAAGTGGCGAACGGCCAGCCGGACCCCCTGCGCGCAGCCGACGACGTCAACCCGCAGATACCCCAAGCGGTCGCCGAAATCTTGATGAAGACGCTGGCACATAACCGCGACCATCGCCCGCAGAGCGCCAGGGAGCTTCGCCGCCTGCTGCGCGAGGCGGCCCCGGCCCTCGCCTCGGAAGGCGCTAGAGTCGCCGAGACGAACGGCAACGCCTTGAAGGTCGTGGACAGCGAAGCGAACACCGTCCTGCCTTCCACGGTCGTGGAGGCCGCGCCTACGGCGGAGATTCCGGCGGCGGCGGAAACCGCTGCCTCGCCCACCGTCTCGGCGCTCAAGACCAAACAGCCCGTCTCTCTGTTGGAGACAGCGCCCGGCGAAAAACCCGCACCGGCCGAGCACGGCAGGGCCAAGCGCCTGACGTGGGCTCTGGCGGGCGTAGCCGCAGCGCTGATGGTCGTTATCACGTATGCGCTCGTCTCGAGCTACAGGTCGGACAAGGCTTCGGATGCGGACAGTGCCGCCAGAGTCTTATCGAAGGACGAGGGCGCGACGGCCGCGCCCGTCTCGAAGATTCCGCCGCAAGCGATTGCCGCTCCGGATAATTCCGAGATCGTCACGATGACGGACGCAAGCGGCTTAAGGACACAGACGCGCACCTTCATGAAACATTCGCACGTCGCTAAGGTCGTGGTCACGACGGCAGCCGACGGAACGCGCACGGCCCAGGTCTATTCACTCGCGGGCGAAGGGCGAGACTTGCCGCAGGAGTTGACCGGGAGTGCGCTCGAAGCCACCGGCGACATGCTGGCTTCGGCGGTCGGCTTCACGCGCCCGGTCGATGAGAAGGGCAAGGGCGTGGCGGCATCGCAGGCGGGTGGCCGCAGAGCTACGCCCCCTGTAAAGGCTACGTCCACGAAGCCCGCGAATTCGAAGACTGACGGACTGAGCAACGCGCCAACCTCGAATCCGCCCGCTTCTTCTAAGCAGCAGAGCGTTTCGCAGTCAAACGAGCTCAAGCAGACGCAGACTCCCCTTAATCCTAAGACGAGGAATAGCACGATTCCGCAGAAGAATGGCGATCCGCAAAAGAGGGCTATGTTCTGAGTAGTTAGAGGTCTTCGGGACGAGCCGTCGGGTCTGACATCATGACGGCTCCCGGCGGCCTGAGACTGCGCTTGACCATTAGGCGCGAATCACGCTATTAACTTAACAAGCAGATTGATTATTGAGAGCGTCTACTCCGACGCTCTGTTTTTTAAGGGTGAACTGCTTTGCGCGAAGTTAGCCGGAAAACTGGTCTGAGCGTCGGGCTCCTTTTATTCATCGTTTGCGCCCTCGCGTCAGTCGTCGCGAGGCCCGCGAGCGCCCAGGGCTTTCTCTCATCTCTGGCACAGGAGACTCTGCCTTCGCCGCCATCTGACCGCGCGCTCGTCTACTACGGCGACGGACGGAGCGCCCTCGCGCCGCTCGCCTTCGAGGCGGCCACGACGCCTTTACGCATCGAGGAGGTGGCGAAAGGGGACAAGCGCAGCTACGTCGAATTGAAAGGTGAGAGCAGCGCGACCGCTATTGCCTTGGACGAGCCGCGCTTTTACGTCTTTCTGCCGGACGACCCGCACGCGAAGCCGCCGTTTATCGTGCGCTTGACTGAGAAGCGCGGGGCGCGCCGCGTGACGGCCGTGGCACAGAAGGGCTACAAAGGGTTCGCCATAGATTCCGAAGAGATCATCAAGCCACACTACAGGGTGCTCGGGCGCGAGGGCGGAATGATCTTCATGGAGATTCGCGCGCGCGAGCCTCTGATGTTCGGCCAGTACGCCATCATCGGCGCAGACCTCCAGCGCGTCGCGACGTTTCGTATCGCCGCGCCGCCCAATTCATAGAATTCGTCAGTGAAGGAATAATGAGTTTATGAAATTCAACATACAACCGCGTGAACGCGACCGCGCCTTCTGGACGCCCGTGCGCTCTGCGCTCACTTTAACCGCGCTCGTTCTCGTCGCAGCCTTGAGCTTTTCGAGTTGCGGAGGGTCCGAGGAGAAGAAGGCGAACGCGCCGAACGTCACCATGACGGTCAACGGCGCGAACGCGCCCAAGGCCAGGCCCACGCCCCCGCCAGGGCCGACCGAACTGCCCGCGGCCGCGCTTGAGACGAATTTGAAAACGCTCGACGGCAAGCCTTTCAAGCTGGCCGACGTGAAGGGCAAGGTGCTGGTGATAGATTTGTGGGCGACCTGGTGCGGACCCTGCCGCTACGAAGTGCCGGAGCTGGTCAACCTTCAGAAAGAGTTCGGGCCGCGCGGCCTGCAAGTCGTCGGCCTGAACATTGACCCGGACAACGAGAGCGAGACGCCGGAGCGCGTGCGCGCCTTCGCCAAAGAGTTCAGCATCAATTACCAGCTCGCCTACGCCGAAAGAGACCTGACCATCTCCCTGATGCGCGGCGGCAACATTCCACAGAGCCTGGTCATCGGGCGCGACGGGCGCGTCGTCGAGCACTTGGTCGGCTTCAGCCAGGAGCGAACGCCGAAGAGACTGCGCGACGCCATCGAGCGGGCGCTTCAGTAGGGCGAAAGTAGAATAGGGTAAATAGTAAATGGTCAATGTTGAATGGAGGAAAGCCTCTTGTTCACCATTGACCATTTTTTATTGACATCGAACGGCTGTTGGAATATCGTGCCCTCGCTTCAATCCACAGGGCTGAATTCTCACGAGCCTCCTTGCATCACTCGCCAAGTCCAGCCCCGGAATATCACTCACTAGCCGGAGGTAAGATAATGGCCAGCTTTACAAGAGCGAATGCATGGAATCAGGGTGGGACCTTCAGCAATCAGGACCTCTTATGGTACGCGAAAGGCGTCGGCGTCATGCAATCGCGTACTTTAGATAAGCCGAACAGTTGGTGGTTCTTCGCCGCCATCCACGCCCAGTACATAACAAATCGCAACACCCAATTCCCTGGCTGGAGTTTTCTCCCCGCGCCCCCACAGGTGCCGACTACACCGCTTCCATCCCAGGCCCTCCGGGACCTGTATTGGGACCAGTGCCAGCACCAAAGTTGGTATTTCGCTCCGTGGCATCGTGGGTATCTGCTAGCACTTGAAGCGCAAATCCGTGCGGCGGTGGTGAATCTCGGCGGTCCTCCCGAGTGGGCTTTGCCGTACTGGAATTATTTCGGGCCGAACGATGAATTTAAGATCCCGCCTGCGTTTACTCAGCAGACTTTACCGGACGGGAACCCGAACCCTCTTTTCGTAAAAGCCCGCTACGGCCCAAACTTTAACGGCGACATCTTTGTCACTACTGATGAAAATGCGGATTGCCAGACCGATACCGTCTATACCGGCAGCTACGGTGGGCCGCAAACACCATTCTGGCAGGGTGGAACCTTCCCTAGCGGCGACCTCGAAGAAAATCCGCATAATGGAGTGCATGGTGACGTCGGGGGCTATCTGAATCGCAGAAATTATGGACTGATGAGCGATCCGGGCACAGCGGGGCTCGACCCGATTTTCTATTTTCACCATTGCAACATTGACCGGATGTGGGCGGCATGGAACGCGAACGGGAACAGCAATCCGACTGACCAAAACTGGCTTGGCGGACCCGCAGCCAGCGGCGACCGGAAATTCGCGATGCCAATGCCGGACGGCTCTTCCTGGGTCTACACCCCGGACGACGTAAAAAGTCTCAGTCAGTTGGATTATGATTATGATGACCTGACTGTGGCCGTTTCACCCCAACCCCCCACCCAGCTTGCCCAGAGGTTGATAAAGTTGGGAGCAGCGCCCGCAGCAGTAAACAAAGCGCCGGGAGGAAGTATGGACAGCGAAGAAGATGTGGAACTTGTCGGAGCCCACGACGGGGCTCTTCGGGTAACGAGCGCGGGGGCTCGCGCAACCGTCAGGCTTGATTCTGACGTCAAGGAGAAAGTGTCTACGAGTCTCGCGGCTGCTTCTGATGAGAGCCCGCCGGATCGGGTATACCTCCGGCTTGAGAATGTTCGAGGAAACATAGACGCAACTAAGCTCTACGTCTCCGTCAATCAACAGCAGGTGGGACGTGTTGCCCTGTTCGGACTTGGGAGGGCTAGCTCGCACGATGGCGAACACGGCGGCGGGGGGCTCACCTTCGTGTTGGACATCACGGACGTCATCGACAATCTGTTCCTCGGCAACGCTCTTGACGCGCGTTCACTCGATGTGAGAATTGAGCCTAATCATGAGGTGCCTGATGATGAGGAACTCACCGTCGGGCGAGTCAGCGTCTATCGCCAGGGGCAACAATGACGATCAGACCCCTTAAGGGTACACGGATTAACCTCCTGATACTGCTCATAAGCGCGTTGACGTGGATGATGCTTCTGGTCAACCCAGGGAGCATCATGACGGTTGCTCACTGTCCCGTAACAGATTCGGGAGCATCGCTGGTTTCATTTCAGATGCTGCTGGCGATGAACCCCGTCTCTTCTCTGGCGGCGGGCTGGGCTCTGATGCTGGTTGCGATGATGTCGCCGATACTGATTGCACCGATCAGCCACATCATCGAGCGCAGTTTCAAACGTAGGCGTGCTCGGTCCGTTGCGCTCTTCGTGATTGGTTATGCCGCGATTTGGATGGCAGCAGGCGGCGTGTTGATAGCAGCGATGCTTATGCTGAACCTGCTCGCGCCGCAATCATATCTGCCGGCGGTCGCGGTCGGAATCATTGCTTTCATCTGGCAGTGTTCGCCCCTCAAGCAGCGTTGCCTTAATCGCCACCACAATCACCGGGAACTGGCGGCGTTTGGCACCGCGGCAGATTTGGACGCGCTGCGCTTCGGGATTACGCACGGGGCCTGGTGCGTCGGCTCCTGCTGGGCACTGATGCTGTTCCCGATGCTGCTGTCACAAGGGCACTTTGCCGCGATGGCTGTGGTCGCCTTCCTGATGATGAGCGAACGTCTTGAACATCCCAGACCGCTGAGCTGGCGCGTGCGCTTTCCCGGCAAGCTGATGCGGCTTGTGGTGGCCCAGACTCGGATACGATTGCAAAATTTGCCGTCAGCTATCAGACCCTCTCTTCAGTAAGGCTTGACGGTTTCGATGATGTTATTGGGGTGCTTTACTCTTCCTTTGCTGCTTCCTTCTCGCGCTCAGCTTCGTCTTTCAGCTCGCGTGCTTCGCGTTCTAATTCTTCATCCTGCAAGCCGTGCGCGACCCGCTCCTTGGCGCTCCCCTCGATTCTCTTCATTTCGGCTTCGACGCGGTCTTCAACCTGGTCGATCGGGGCGGGCTCGCCCGCCTCTTCCTGCGTGACAATCTTGTCCTTATCAATCTCCATCTGGTTTTAACCTCCCGGCCAATTTATAAGTGCTTGTTGCTTGAAGGCAATCGTCTCACTGTTGGCGGCGGAAGGTCAAACCGCGATTCAGAGCCCATCCGCGCACGCTCTTAAGAAAGCTCCCGCCCGCCGGTGCGGACCGCGTAGCCGAGCAGCATGAACGAGACGGCGGTGGCTGCCCCGAAGCATAGTCCCGCGACGGTTCGGGGCACGATGGCGCTCAGGCCGAAGAAGAGGGGCAGGGCCAATCCGCAGAAGAGCGGCGTCAGCTTTCGCCATCCCTTCCACACTTTGGCCGTCAGCACCAGGACGAACACGACCAGCATGAAGAGGTGGCTGAGCGGCCACGCAGCGTCCGTCACGCGAAAGAGCAGCGTGTTAGTATCCAATTCCGGGTTGATAATCTCCTGCACGTTGAGCGAGAGGGCCAGAATCAAACCCGCCAGTTGTATAGGAAAGATTATGCGGGCCAGCAGGTGGTCGCCCGTCACCCGAAGCCTGCGCATCCCTATGACGCTCGCCGCCCACCCGGCCAGGTAAATAATTCCGAGCACGCTCAGCACACGCGCGTTCATCACCTCGCCGGTCAGCACGAAGGGGACTGCGAGGCTAGTCAGAAAGAGCATGGGGGCTCCGATCATCCCCAGCGTTCCGAGCCACAAGTGGCTCGCTGGCGCGCGCCGCCCGCCGATGTGCAGGCTGATTTGTTCTACGGCCATACTATCTCCCGGATAAAAAGTCTCACCTCTCCATTATTAACGCGCAAATTTCCCGTCCCCTGGATCACGAAACCATTTCTCAGGGCGCGCTCCTACATATATAATGGCGGCTGCTCGTGACGCCTCCTCCCACCGAGCAAAATTCAAATGACTGTCGAGAGCGATA
Organism: Pyrinomonadaceae bacterium; assembly: GCA_035275605.1. Classification (GTDB taxonomy): domain Bacteria; phylum Acidobacteriota; class Blastocatellia; order Pyrinomonadales; family Pyrinomonadaceae; genus QHXM01. The sequence continues at coordinate 11,589 of DATEMM010000530.1, read as the reverse complement.
AATCCCGACCGGGGAGTGGTCTGCCCTTCCTGGAGTCCATGAATGGCCGGACCATCTGCCGGATGCGGCTCATTCTTGCCCTGTCGGCTCTGGTCATCATCTACATAGACCCTTCGGAGCCGAACCGGCTGGTCCCAGTCACCTACGGGGCGCTGCTGCTCTACAGCCTTTACAGCGCCGTCCTCTACGTGGTCGCGTCCCGTCATCACGGACAGCCTGTGCCACGCGCGCATCACTGGCTGGACGTCGCCTGGTGCCTGCTGCTGGTTTCACTGAGCAGCGGGACCGGCAGCATCTTCTTCTTCTTTTTCTTCTTCGCCGTCCTCGTGGCGTCTTTCCTGTACGGGTTCCTAGAAGGCTTAAGCGTCACCATCGTCTCGGCCGTGCTGTTTACCGCCGCCGGGCTCTTGAGCGCAGGGCCTGGGCAGGTCTTCGAGCTTAACCGCTTTCTCCTGCGCCCCATCTACCTGGTCGTGCTCGGCTACATGATCGCCTACTGGGGCGGCTTCGAGATTCAACTAAAGAGGAGACTCTCGCTGCTCAAAGAGGTCAGGGCGTTCTCGAATCCGCGCTTCGGCATCGGCCACACGGTCGCGACGCTCATGAAGCGCGTGGGCGCGTTCTACCACACGGAAGCGTGCCTGCTCATCTTAAAAAGATTGAGCACGGACGAATACACCCTGACGCGCGTCGGTCCCGACGACGCAGGGAAAGAGGCTCACGCCGAATTGATTCCGCCCGAAGTGGCCTCTAGGTTCCTGGCTCTGCCTGAGAACGTCGCCGCCCTCTACAGCGGCGAAAGACGCGCCTGGGAGGTGCATGAAGGCGGCTATTACGCCTACGACCTGGCGGGAGAAGCGGAGACGGAAGCGGGGCGCGAGGAGAGCGAGCGGCTCGCGGTCCTGCTCGAAGCCGAATCCTTCATCTCCGTCCCGCTCGTCTACCGCGAGCAGAACGTCGGGCGTGTTTACCTGACGGGTCGCCGCGGCACTTTCAAAAAATTCGACATAGGGTTCCTCAACCAGATCGTCGGGCACGTGATGCCCGTGATTGACAACATCAGACTGCTCGACCGCCTGGCCTCTGGCGCAGCCGAGCAGGAGCGGCAGAAGATCGCCCGCGACATTCACGACAGCGTCATACAGCCTTACATAGGGCTCCAGTACAAGGTGGCGGCGATTCGCAACAAGCTCATGGCTGGCGATGCTGAAGTGGAGGCTGACCTCGAACACCTGTTCGCCGTCACGGTCGAGGAGATTACGGGGCTCAGGAGCTACGTGCGCGGCCTCAAGGACTCCGGCGCCGCCCGCCGTGACGACCTGCTCTCGGCCGTGCGCCGCTACACCGCGCAGTTTCAGGAGCATTACGGCATCAGTGTCGAGGTCGAGTCCAGGAACGGCGTCAACGTCAATGACCGCCTCGCCGCCGAGCTGATTCAGATCGTGCACGAGGGCCTGAGCAACGTCAGGAAACACACGCAAGCCAGGGCGAGCAGGATTAGCTTGGAGAACTGCGACAAAAATATTATTCTGGCCATCGAGAACGACAACGCCAGCCCAGAAAACGAGTCCGTCGCTCCCTTCGTCCCCCGTTCCATCACCGAACGCGCGGAGACCCTCGGCGGTCGCGTCCGCGTCAAACGCAGGAGTGACGGTACGTCTGTCATAGTCGAGATTCCTCTGTGATTAGGATGAAAGGGAGGGGACTGTGTCAATCTCGCAATCTGGGCCAATTCGCATCCTGCTCGTAGACGACCACACCATTATTCGTGACGGGCTGCGCGACCTGATCGCGAGCCGTCAGGGGATGCTCGTCGTCGGCGACGCTGGCACAAGCAATGAGGCGCTGCGGATAGCTTCCGAGGCGCAGCCGGACGTCATCGTGCTCGACCTGGACCTGGGGGCTGAGAGCGGGCTGGAGCTGCTCCCGCGGTTGCTGGACGCCGCCGCGGGCGCGAGCGTCATCATCCTGACCGGCACACGCGATGTAGAGCAGCGCGACCGCGCCATCGAGTTGGGCGCTAAGGGAGTGGTGCTCAAAGAGAGCGGGGCGACGGAGTTGCTCAGCGCCATTGAGAAGGTTCACCGCACGGGCGAATACTGGCTGGAGCCAGGCGCGACGAAAAGACTGCTCGGCAGACGAAGCTCAGGCCAGACGGATGAGCCTGACCCGGAGACTCTCAAGATAAACGCCCTCACGCAGACCGAGCGGGAACTCATCCATTACATCGGCGAGGGTCTGGATAACCGGCAGATCGCCCAGCGGATGCACATCGCCGAATCCACCGTGCGTAATAACCTCAGCCGTATTTACGACAAGCTCGAAATCCAGGGCGGGCGGCTCGGGCTCCTGGTCTACGCCTACCGCCACGGCCTCGTCAAACCCGCCGCGCGTGCCGCCAACTAAAACAACTTCTACACCCGCGCCGGTACATTTGTACTTCCCGGTGGGGGAGTTCTGTCCCTTCCCACGCCTGAAAAAAAGGGAGTTCCGTCCACGTAAATAATGACAAACAGCAGATGTCACGAAGCCTTCACGGCATGTATCCTCCTGCGCGTTTGGAAGCGGCAGACTGTGTGCAGGTGGGATGAGCATTACCCTCAAAACTGATAATCCGGAGCAGGGAAGCGTCGATTCTTTCGCGGGCTTCGCTGCGGGCGAGAGTCATGACGAGCCTCGCATCCACGGGCCTTTCCCCGCCAGGGTAAAGGGCTCGGGGGCGGACGGCAGATGCTTCACCGTTGACACCGTCATTGAGAATCTGAGCGCACGCGACTGTTGCGTGCTCTTGACCGAGCGCGCGGAAGTTGGCGAGCGCCTCTTCGTCGCCGCGCGCATTGACCGGGCCGTCGTCCTGCTTCGCGCTAAGGTCTTGCGAATCTCTTTGCGAGCGGACGGGATGTGGGGCGCGCTGGCCCGCATCACGCGATACCGCTTCGTTCATCGCCGCAGAAATTTCTGATTGATTCGACCCGAAACTTTAATCACCCTTTGAAGGAGACTCATGAAATATAAGAGAAGTGCGCAGCGGCTCAAGACTGTGGCCGTCTTTCTGCTTTTGTTCTCGATGGTGTGGGGTTCTGTGCCACGCATCAAGGCGCAGACGATACTGCCCGGCGATGGCGACGCCCCCGCCGAAACGAATGGCCGCCGCAAAGCTGGCCGCGAATACTACGATATACGCGAGCACGACGCCGCGAAGGCGCACGACAAGGCTGAGCGCCGCCGGCAGAAGGCGAACAAGGCGCGCAAGAACAAGGAGAATCGCGGGCAGCAGATGAAAGAGGCTCGCGAGCGACTGGCCGAGAGCAATGATGACGCTGACGTACAGGTCAACGAGGAACTGGGCCTGCCCGAAGTGGTCGGCGTCAAGCACGGACGGACGGGCAAATTTCTGACCCGGCAGTCCGGCGAGTCTCACGAAAAAGTGGTCCGCGGTTTCCTGGGGCACAACGCTTCACTCTACGGCCTGACGGCGCGTCAGGTCGCGCACCTCAAGAAGACTGCCGACTATACTAACCCGGAGGGGAATCTCTCCTGGGTCGAGCTGCGGCAGGAGGTTAAGGGCATCCCTGTCTTCCAGGGCGAGCTTCGGGCCATGATAACGAAGGACGGCGAGCTGGCGCGAACCGTCGGCAGACTCGTGCCTGACCTCGACGATACGGAAGTGATTGATGGCGGGGACGTGGAAGTCCCGGCCACGCAGTTGAGCGCCGCGCAGGCCGTCGCCGCCGGGGCCGAGACGCTCGGCCTGACGGTTAACCCTGAAGAACTCGTGCTCAAAGAGTCTTCGCCCGACGGCACCTCTTTCGTCTTCGAGTCCGGCCCGTTTGCCGAAGAGATCAGGGTCGATCTGACCTACTTCCCCCTGGAATCCGGCGCCGTCACCCCCTCCTGGTCTATGACGCTGTGGCAGGATCCGGCGGCCTACTACACGCTGATTGACGCGGACGAAGGCTCTCTGGTCTGGCAGAAGAACATCACGGACCAGCAGACGCAGAGCGCGACCTACTCCGTTTACGACGGCGACAGCCCGGCTCCCATCTCCCCCTCGAACGCGCTGCCCGGACTCAATGTCCAGGGCGCGCAGGTTCCGCGCGTCAACATCACGAACATCAGCGAGCATCCAGCGAACAACCTGGGCTGGCTGACGGACGGCGCGACGACGACGACCGGCAACAACGTGGACGCTGGCTTAGACATCGACTCGGTCGTACAGGCCAACGGCACCATCCTGAATAACGGCATCGATGCGAACGGGCGTCCCGTCTCTCCGACGCGCAACTTCGTCTACGACTATAACCCGGCCCCTGGGCTGCCCGGCGCGCTCGGTTCGACCAGCCCGACGGACGTCAACTATCGCTGGGGCGCTGTGACGAATCTGTTCTTCTGGTCGAATCGCTACCACGACCGCCTCTACTCGCTAGGCTTCACAGAGGCCGCGCGCAACTTCCAGCAGGATAACTTCGGGCGCAATCCCACGGGCCTCAACGCCAACGCCAGGAACGGCGTTGACCGCGTCCGTGCCGAGGCGCAGGATTCCAGCGGGACCAACAACGCCAACTTCTCGACTCCCGCGGACGGCTCGGCCCCGCGCATGCAGATGTACATCTGGCCGAACACCACGCCGCGCCGCGACGGCGACCTGGATCAGGAGATCGTCCTGCACGAGCTGACGCACGGGACTTCCAACCGCCTGCACGCGAACGCTTCGGGCCTGGCTTCCACCATCAGCCGCGGCATGGGCGAAGGCTGGTCAGACTTCTACGCGCGCTCTCTGCTCTCCTCTGCGGACGAGGACGTGGACGGCATCTACGCTATGGGCGCGTATGCGACGCACCTGGCGACCACCGGCTACACCAACAACGCCTACTACGGCATTCGCCGCTTCCCCTACGCGGTCAAGACGAACGTCGGCCCGAACGGCAAGCCGCACAATCCGCTCACCCTGGCCGACACCAACGTCAATACTATTGATCTCACCGACGGTGCTTTCGCGCGCGGGCCTTTCGGGGCCGGTGGCCGCGCCGGAGCGGTCTCGGTTCACAACATCGGCGAAGTCTGGTGCATGGCCCTCTTTGAAGTCCGCGCGCGCATGATTAAGCGCCTGGGCTACGCTGTGGGCAACCAGCGCATGCTGCAACTCGTCACCGATGCGATGAAGATTGACCCCATCAACCCGACCCTGATTGACGGGCGCAACTCGCTGCTCGCCGCAGACGCCGCGGGCCTCAATAACGAGGACGAGCAGGACATCTGGGCAGGCTTTGCCACGCGCGGGATGGGATTCGGCGCGACCATGTCCACCGTCAACGTCAACGGTAAAGAGTCGTTCGATAACCCGGTGCCGGGCATGGGCGCAGTGACCTTTAACGACGCCTCCTGCAACGCCAACGGCATCGCCGACCGCGGCGAGGACTTAATTCTCTCCATCCCCATGACCAACCCGCTGCACACGACCATCACCAATGTGTCGGCGACCATCAACGGCGAGACGGCAAGCTACGGCGACCTAGCGCCGGGCCAGACCACGACGAAGCAGATTCTCTACACGGTTCCGGCGGACGCCCCCTGCGGCGACTCCGTGACCGTCACAGTCGTCGTGGACAGCAGCCTGGGCCAGCAGACCAAGACCTTCCCCATCCAGATTAGCGGGACGGCGAACGTCACCTACTCGGAGAACTTCGACGGCGTGACTGCGCCCGCCCTGCCCGCCGGCTGGTCCGCGTTGGTGGCCGCCACCACGCCCCCGTCGCCGGTCTGGAGAACGGTCAACACGTCCAGCCAGAGCGCGCCGAACGCTGCCTTCGCGGCCTTCCTCGCCACGACGAGTCTCAGCGCGCTTCAGTCGGCTGTCATCCCCATCACTTCGGCCAACGCCGAGTTGACCTTCAGGCACAGCTACAATTCCGAGTTCGAATGGGACGGCGGCGTGCTTGAGATTAGTCTTGACGGCGGCACGACCTTCACCGACATCCTCACCGCCGGAGGCACATTCGTCGAGGGCGGCTACACCTTCGCGTTGGTTTCCTCTGCGGACGGCAACACCAACCCGCTGTTTAGCCGCGCGGCGTGGACGGGCAACTCCAACGGCTTCATCACGACGCGTGTCAAGCTGCCAGCCGCAGCGGCCGGCAAGAACGTCAGGTTCCGCTGGATACACGGCGCGGACGGCGGGACTACGCCTGCCAACGCAGGCTGGTTCATTGACAACGTCGCCGTCGTGCAGGGCTACCAATGCCCCGTCTCAAACTGCGTCGCCGACCTTTCGGCCACACAGACGGTCGCGCCCAACCCCGTCACGACCGGGTCGGATTTGACTTACAACATCACAGTCACCAACAACGGCCCGGCGCGGGCGACCGATGTGACGGTGACGGACAACGTTCCGGCCGGGACCACGTTCCAGTCGGCGACGGCCCCCGCGGGCTGGTCTATGTTGACGCCGAACGTAGGTGAGGGCGGAACCGTCACCTTCACGAAGGCGTCTTTGGCCGCGGGTGATCCGGCCTTCTTCACTCTGGTCGTTAAGACAGATTGCGGCGTGGCCACTGGCACAAACATCAGCAACACGGTCACGGTTGCCGGTTCCAGGCCGGACACGAACACGGACAATAACTCTTCGACCGTCGGGGCCGGGGCCTCCGACCCGGCGCCCGTGCTCAACCTCCCGGCGAACATCGTTCAGCCGACGGACCCCGGCCAGCCGACCGCCATTGTCAACTACAACGTGACGGCGGACGACAATTGTCCCGGCGTCACTTTGGAGAGCAGCCACCTGTCGGGCAGCGCCTTCCCCATCGGGACGACGACCGTCACCGTGACGGCGACTGACGCGACGGGCAACAAGACCACCGGGACCTTCACCGTGACCATCAACGACCCGCAGTTGCCGGCCGTTTCCAACGCTTCAGTGGATAAGCCGAGCCTGTGGTCGCCGAATCACCAGATGGAGAACGTGGTGGTCAGCTACGACGCGAGTGACAACTCGGGTGCGGTCACGACTACACTGAGCGTTACGAGCAACGAGCCCATCAACGGCACGGGCGACGGCGACACAGGCCCCGACTGGGAAGTCGTCAACAACCATCTCGTGCGCCTGCGTGCGGAGCGCGCCGGCGGCGGGACGGGCCGCATCTACACCATCACCATTACGGCCACGGACGCCTCTGGCAATCAGACGTCCCAGACCGTCACGGTGCAGGTGCCCAAGAGCCAGAAGAAGTAATCAACCGATCCCGAAGGGGTCACATACAGTAGCCAGGGGGCAGAGCGAACTCTCGTTCGCTTCGCCCCTGGTAAATTGCAGGCAAATGATTTCGACCCTGAAAGGGTCGCATATTCAAGGTTGAGTATGCGACCCCTTCAGGGTCGAAATTCTTTGTGTGCCATTATCTAGGGGCGACGTGCTACGCACTTGCCCCTGGCTATTTTATTTGACCCTTTCGGGGTCGGAAACTTTTCGTGGTGAAGAAGGGACGAAAGAATGACCGCGCAAGCTGAGCAGTCATCCTCTCATCCCTCATCCTTAGCTTTTAGAAGTTTCCGCTGCACTCCTCGTGCCCGCAGTCGCAATCAATCTCTATGGTGCTGCCGGTGCCTTGGCACGAAGGGCCGCAATACTTGCTCCCCTCGGTCGCCTTGCAACCGCAGGGCGGGTTCTTACAGATTCTTTCTTTCTTATCGTCTGCCATCTCTAGCTCCTCCAGTAAAGTTGAATTGCCGGTTGTTTGGCGCAGCACATTAGCACACTCGGCGTCAGGTTGCATATATTTCGGCAATCGTCCAAGCTAGCCGCCGTTATGTCTGAGACGGCGGACGTCGTCATCATCGGCGGCGGCATCATCGGTTCGAGCATCGCCTATCATCTGGCAGAGGCTGGGTGCCCAGACATCCTCATCATCGAGCGCGAAGCCGAACAGGGACTCGGCTCCACTGGCCGTGCGACGGGCGGCGTGAGAGCGCAATTCTCCACCCGGATCAACGTCCGCCTGTCGCTTTACTCGATTGATTTCTTCTCACGATTCGAGGAGGCGACGGGCTGCCCCTCCGGTTATCAGCCGAACGGCTACCTCTTCGTCGCCACCAGCGAACGCCACCTCGCATACCTCAGGAGCGCACGCGAGGCGCAGCGCGCCGAGGGCCTCTACGCTGTCGAGATGCTTATCCCCGCTGACGTCGCCGGAATGGTCCCCGGCCTGCGGACCGACGATGTCCTCGGCGCAGCTTTCTGCCAGACGGACGGTCTGATAGAACCGCTTCAAGTGATGCGCGGCTTTACGAAGTGCGCCGTGGCGCGCGGCGCTCGCCTGTGGCTGGACACGTCTGTCAACGCCATAGAGGTCAAGAGCGGGCGCGTCAAAGGAGTTCAGACGACGCGCGGCCATGTCTCGACGCGCACGGTCGTCAACGCTTCGGGTGCCTGGGCAGCGCAAGTTGCGCGTCTCGCGAACGTAGAGATTCCCGTCGTCCCTCTGCGCAGGCAACTGGTCGCCGCGCGCCTGGAGGAAGAATTGCCCGCGGGACTCCCGATGGTGATTGATATGACGGACGGATTCCACTTCCGGCGCGCCCCGCGGCACTGGGCCACGCCCGGCGCGATCCTGGCCTGGCCGGACCCGTCGGAGACGCCCGGCTTCAACACGGACTTCGACCGGGCGTTCGTCGAACGAGTCCGCGAGCGCGCCGCGCGCCGGGCACCGTTTCTGGCACAGGCAAGTGTGGACGAGAGTCGCTGTCGCGCGGGCCTCTACGAGATGACGCCGGACCACCACCCGATCATCGGCGAGGCCGCGGGCGCGCGCGGACTCTTTCTAGCCAACGGCTTCAGCGGTCACGGCGTCATGCACTCGCCCGCCACCGGCCGCCTCGTCTCGGAGCTGATCCTGCACGGCGAGTCCAGCCTTCTGGACATCAGCCAGCTCGCCGCCGAGCGATTCGTCGAAGGCCGCCTGATAGAAGAGACGTCACTTCTCTAAGACTTACTGCCATGTATTCCGACCCCGAAGGGGTCGCATATGCTTTAGACCCCAAAGGGGTCTCAATCCCTTTCTAACGATATTTGAGGGGCGGCGTGCTGCGCACTTGTCGCTGGCTATTTTATTTGACCTCTTCGGGGTCAGGAACGCGCTCGTCACTGGTCTCAAAGAATCAAGCTGACCCAATCCCCTTTGCACATATTTCTTGACAGTGGGCCACTATGGGCATAGAGTCCACGTGTTCTCGCGGAAAGAGTTTGGAGGGAGTTTAAGCTTCACGCCATCGTGCCCTCTCAAATACGGATAGAAGGTTTTTCTATCTGCTGCCACTTGCTCCTGAATTAAGTCCTCGCCGTGCGGTTATGTCCTAAGACCTCTTTTATCTAAAACCGGATACACTTCTCTCCAGTCACGTCACCCGACAGTGCCGGAGGGCGGGTGTCGCCTCTCTCATCGCCTTGAGGAGCCGTCATGGCCATAAAAATAGACCTGCTTCGCCCCGACGACCTGCTCAACCTGCGGATCGAAGCCGTCAACCTGCGGCTGGATTCCGCTGACGCCGCCGCTCCCGCGCTCGTGGTCGAAGACTCAGGACAGCCTGCCTACCTGATCGTCACCTTCCCGCCGCAGTCAATCGCCGAGAGCGCCTTCTTCGAGTGGTCCAAGGTCAAGCCCGACGGCACGGAGGAGCGGATCAATAACGATCCGGACAAGGGTGCGACGAGCGAGCATGATAATGAGCCGCTAGACCCGCCCGGCCAGCCGAAGCCGCCTTACACCGCAGCCCAACTGAGTCGCCCAAGCCGCCTCGTCTTCAAAGTCCGGGACGGCGCGCGCATCCCGTTCTCCACCGCGGGCCTGCTCGACTGGTCCGGGCTGGAGCTGAGCGTCAACCCGCTTGCGGCCATCGGCCCCAACCCGACGCAGGCTCAGATCAACCAGGCCCCGGACATCGGGCAGCCAGCCCCGCACGAGACGGCCCTTGAGCTTCCCTATCACCTGGTGATCTCCCCGACCGCTGGCGTCGCCTGGAATCACCGCGCGCGCCCGTTGACGACGCGCGGGCGAACGGAGCTCTGGCACACGCGCCTGCAACTGAAAACGGCGAGCGGCCCCGTAGAGTTGTCGCGTGAGCGCGTCGCGCCGTTTCGCGCCATCTGGTCGCCCGATTACTCCGCGACGAATCCGCCGCTGCCCAAAGACCCGGACCACTACCTGCGGCGCACCGCTATGTCGCCCAACGACCGCTACCAGATCGTGGTCCTGACCTCTGCGTTCCGCGGGTACGAAGTCGAGATTGAGCTCGGACTGTTCCAGGCAGAGTTCGCCCCGCGCCTCACCCCGGAGAGGAGCCTGGCCAACGAGCTGGCCATCCGAACCAGGCTGAGCGAGGAGCGACGCCTGAAGCTCAAGTACACGGTCCCCTACATACCTCGGCCTTTCGAGGTCGAGCAGTTGATGCTCACGCCGCTCGGCGGCTGGCTGCGCTCGCGCGGCCAGTGGGACCCGCCGCACAAGGCCAAGCCCGCTGCTTTGCTCGGCGCGCTCGACATCAACAGCATCTTCACCCGACTGCCGCTCGTGCAGCCGCAGCCCCAACCTCCGGCCGTCGTCGGTCCCCTGTCCCGCGTCGAAGCCACGTTGACGCCGCCCGCCGTCTTCCAGCGGAAAGAGGGGTCCCTGGACCTGTCGGAGTGGATACACATCGCGACGCAGGGGCGCGACCACTATGTCCGCATCGTTTACGAAGGCGAGCTCTGGCCGTGCCGGCACCGCGCGTCGCTGATTAAAGTGACGGAGCGCAAGTTCATGGAAGGGCCGGGCGGCATCATCGGCGCGTACCTGATGCAGCGCATGTTCATCGTCGTGCGCGAGCCGGAGAAGACTTTCTCCATCACGGATCGCGGGATGCCTTTAAAGAACGTGCGGCTGACGACGCTCGTGACGCCGGACATAGCAGACCCGTTCGACCCGCAGGACCCGACCGACCCGGTCCCGAACCGTGTCCCGGACCCGGCGCTGCGCTCCTTCTGGGTCAAGGTGATGACCGACTCGCCTACAACCAAGCGCGTGCTCTTCAAGTTCCACGCCGTTGGCATAGATTCATCCGGCGATCTGGTTGATTGCACCATCCCGCTGATGTTCGTCTCGAAGATGGACATAGAGGAGGGCAATCTTCCGACGGTCGCGAAAAATTACAACGACAAGAAGATGTTGCAGCTTCGCGAGGCCCTTGTGCCGGGGCAGAAAGTAGCGTTCGCCGAGCGCGACCCGGCCCGCCCGAACGACAACGCGCGGCTCGTCACGGACTCCATCAACTTCGTGGTCAACGCTCAGGGCACCCCGCCGCAGATGCTCAAGGCCGAGGTCAGGATTCCGCAGGTGGCCGAGCTGCTCGGCACGAGCGGAGCGACCACCATAGGCTTCTACGAGGACTACCTGGCCCGCGGCTTTGACGCTCAGGCGGGCGTCTTCGCCCGCGTCGTCAAGGTGGATTTCAACAACAGCAACTTCGACGCGAACAAACCGTTGAGTGCGCTGGTTGACGACAAGCTCGGCATCAACTTTAACTCGGACCAGGCGGGCGGCTTTTCGACGCCGAACATGAACA
>DATEMM010000529.1:0-3906 GCA_035275605.1 Pyrinomonadaceae bacterium | reverse complement strand
TTTGGCAGTTCATTGTTTCTCAAACTCCCGTTACAAATAGGCGCTCAGCTTATCCCGCAAAAAGCCCCGCGCCCGGCTGATGCGCGATTTGACGGTCCCCTCGCTGGTCTCAAGAATGCGCGCGATCTCGTCGTAGCTCTTGCCCTCGACATCGCGCAGCACGAGTGGCGCGCGGTACTTCTCCGGCAGCGTGGCTATCGCACGACCTACAGCCGCGCGGCGCTCCGTATCGACCATGACGGCGTCTTGCAGCGGCCCCAGGTCGGGCGGGTTGAACTCCCGCTCTTCCGACCCTTCTGTCTGCTGGAAGAACCCGGTCAGCGAAACCACGCGGCGGCGTTTGCGCTTGCGCAGCTCGCTGATGGCCAGGTTGGTCGCGATCCGGTAGATGTAGGTCGAGAACGCATAGGTCGTCTGGTAGCGCTCGGCCGCCTGGTAGACGCGGACGAAAGTTTCCTGAGCCATGTCCACCGCGCCGTCGTAGTCGTTCAGCATACGATAGATGTAGCTCGTAATCTGGTTGCGGTAGCGGCTGACGATTTCGGCGAACGCCGTCTCGTCGCCGGCGCGCGTGGCCTCTAAAAGAGCATGATCTGATAATGGTTCTTCGGCCACGACTGTTTGCGGCACAGCCGTGCCGAAACGCAGATCATCAATTGAAGTCAGCGTGCTCATTAGGGCAGGAAGGCTCTGAGCGTTCACGGTGTCGAAAAATCAGGCGCGCTCCGTCTTACCATACCTCGCGCCTGCGTGTCGCGGGCCTTGTCCGGCTAGGAATTATACACCCTCCGATGGATCGTTTTGCCCGCCGCTTACGGTACACGCACGGCGACGGGCAGAGTTCCAAAAAATAGGGCGTTTACAGGGATTCGGGAGTTTATGGAGTGGCTGAAGAGGTTTGGGCTTCCGGATTACGGAAAAGCGACTCGTCCATCTTGGCCCCGTAGACGATGTTCAGGACGCGCATCTCCTGCTTCTGCTTCCCATCCTCGAAGAAGACTGTGCGTTTGGGGACGAGCGTGCCCTGGATGTACTGATAGTCGTAAAACTTCCGCACGTACTTGACGGGCTGAGCGCCCTCGGCCGGGGGCTCTTCGTATTCCAGCCAGAGCACGCGCAGGGACCGCTGGCTGATGTAGTAGCGCGTCTGCCGCTTCTCTTTGTCGGTCAGCTCGATGATGTAGAAGTCAACGTTCTGCTGCTTGTCCTTGCCGACCATGTTGATGGTCGAGCCGTTCTCCTTGTAGCGGAGCAGGGCGTCGAGGCCGTGCCAGATTTGCGAAAGGAAGCCGTTGGCGGTGTCCCGGCGCGGCGTGAACGGGGACTGGTTGAGCAGCCCGAAGGTCTTGCCGTCGTTATAAACGAGAGCGTACTCCTGCGTCGGGGTCTTCTGATCGAGGCGCACTTTATCCTTATCGGTGCTCTCGCCGCGCAGGAAGCGCCGCTCGTAAGTGCCCTCTTCGGAGCGTCCGTCGTCCGAGACGCTCGTCATGCGGCCCCGCTCCAGGCCGTTGCGCCGCACCTGAGCCATCCCCTGCCGCGAGCCGTAGATGATGATGGTGTTCTCGACAATCTGCTCGGCAGTGTAATTCTTATCGTCAGCCGGTGTCGCTCCCGCTTGTGAAAAAAGACCGGCTCCGGCCAGCAGGACGAGCATGAGGGCAAGGTTTGTGATGCGTCGCAACACGGAAAATCAGTTCTCCTTCGAGTTCATTGGGAATTATGAACGGCTACTATTCGGGGAAAGTCAGGCCATCCGGTGGACTTAATTCTAACACAGCCCCCTGAAAAGTACGTTGCCCGGACAAAGCCACTTTGACAAATGTTATGGATGCGCGGCCATGCTGGCGTGGATGCCCGGCACAGGCCCCGTCTCAGACGGCCGCTACGCGGCAAAAGCGACGCGGCAATTTACGAATAGCCTTTCCGGCATCTTCAGCACGCGCGCGCGATGATGTAGAGGAGCGACCGGCCGCTATTCCCCTTGAGCCGCTTGGCCCAGGAGGTCTGAAATTCGGGCCACTCGGACGGGGGGATAATGCCCCGCTCGATTATCTCGAACCCGGCGCTACCGTACCTCCCTGTTAAGACGGAATCCACGTGTTCGATGGAGATGGCTTGAATCCCCAACCGCTCCAGCTCCGAAGTGTCACGCTCGGCGTCGAGCCCGATGACCACTTCCAGAAGTGCGGCTGCGGAGCAGATGCGCCTTAGATTCCTCAGCACGTCCGGGTCGCCCGCGGCAACTGCGCCGAGGAGGCTGCCCCAGGGGAAATGTACGTGAACCTCGTCGGCCACGCCGTCCAGCTCACCTGGAAGGTCTTCGACCGCCGCTTGCAGGAACAATACGTTAGAGAGCCCGCCCTTCGCCGGCTTCCTGTGAATCTTCTCGGAGACCTTCTCCAGCGGGCGCGGGTTGGCGTCCACCCCGATGTAGAATTTTTGGGGATTCTGGCGGGCGGACTGGTACACAAAGAGACCGTCTCCCGTCCCAATGTCTATGACCACCCCCTCGCCTGTAGGGTGCGATGAGTTTTCGGAAGGCGTCGCCGTCCAGTTATCAGGTGGTTCTACCACGGATGCGCTTTAACATTGGAGTCACCCTTTCTGTGGCGTCAATATAACCTGCCCCCGCGTCCAGGACAAGATTGCGGGCTCTCGAAGGAGGCGCGTTCAGAAGGCTCTCGTCTGGCCCGGTTTCATGAACACAACTCGCTTATCCTTTTCGAGCACGGAACGCACTTCCGCCTCGGTCGCCATTTCGGGGAACGAAGCGTAGTGCATTGGCACAATGACTTCGGGCTTGAAATACCTGTTGACCGCCTTGAGGCCGACCTCCGCGCTCTGGTTGTAGGCCTTGCCCCCGACGTTCATAAGGATGATGGAAGGCTGCTATCGAAATCTGACGAAAATGGCTCTCAGAGGAAGCTAACCACCGTTGGATTGGCCGTTTCTATTCTCGCTAATGTATCGCTCCAAGACCCCAATAAATGCGTCCAGCTTTTCCTCTGTATGCCGGTGCGTGTCCGCCATGACGGCCACCACTTCATTCATGTGGGTCTGCGCCCGCGCCATCCCGGCCACAACTTCATTTATGTGAGTCTGCGCTTGCGCCATCTCCGCCATATTCGTTTCAAGACGGGAAACTCTCTCGCTGACTTGCTGCTGGTTAACTACGAATTGAGCCTGTTGCTCTAAGATAAACTGCATGGTCTTTTCCAGCTCTTCATTTGTCATATTTCACTCACCCGTTCTTAATGCAGATAGTACGATAATCCAAGTTTAGCTAAAACGTGAGCAAATAGAAATGGTTTAGGCTCTGCCACGAAGCAGCAGAGAGCTAAGATTATTCAGGGATTCTCACACAGACAATGGCCTCCATGAGGCCCGCCGCAGATTGACAATCGCCCGCGCGGGCTTGTAGAGTGCACGGTTTTCCACATGGTAACTAAGTGAACAGTGGAGGGCGGACATAATTTATCCATGACCTCCGCCCGAGGGCCGCTGTCGCATTCATCATCTCGAAAGGAACTTCTGTCATGAAGAAAGTAGGAATTCTGGTCGGCCGCGAGAAGACGTTTCCCGAAGCGCTGATTCGCAGCATCAACGAACGGGGCCAGGGCGATGTCGTCGCCGAGTACGTCACACTCGGCGGCGTGCGCTACGACGAAGGGCGCGAGTACGACATCATCATTGACCGCATCTCGCACGAGGTCCCCTTCTACCGCGCCACGCTCAAGCGCGCCGCGCTCGAGGGCACGCACGTCATCAACAACCCGTTCTGGTGGTCGGCTGACGATAAGTTTTTCAACTTTGCACTCGCTGCAAAGATCGGCGTCGCCATCCCGAAGACCGTCCTTCTGCCGCAGCACTCGTATATCAAGGACATCACGAGTGAGTCGCTTC
>DATEMM010000528.1:0-7215 GCA_035275605.1 Pyrinomonadaceae bacterium | reverse complement strand
TTGAAATCTCAGATTTCATCCTTATCCAATCGCAAATCAAAAATCGCAAATCAAAAATTTAAGATTCTTATCATGTCTTCGAGAATGATCCGAGCGCCGCGCGGCGCGAAACTCAATTGCAAGGGCTGGCACCAGGAGGCGGCCCTGCGCTGCCTGATGAACAACCTGGACCCGGACGTGGCCGAGCGTCCCGAAGACCTGGTCGTTTACGGCGGGGCCGGCAAGGCCGCGCGCAACTGGGCCGCGTTCGAAGCGATTGTAAGAGAGCTGCAAACGCTCGGGAACGACGAGACCCTGCTCGTGCAATCGGGTAAGCCCGTCGCCGTCTTTCGCACGCACGAATACGCGCCCCGCGTGCTCATCGCCAACTCCAACCTCGTAGGGGCCTGGGCCAACTGGGAGAACTTTCACGAGTTGGAGCGAAGGGGCCTGATGATGTACGGGCAGATGACCGCGGGCAGTTGGATTTACATAGGCACGCAGGGCATCGTGCAGGGCACGTTCGAGACCTTCGCGGCGATGGCCGACCGCCATTTCAATGGAAGCCTGACGGGCAAGCTCGTCGTCTCCGGCGGGATGGGCGGGATGGGCGGCGCGCAGCCCCTGGCGGCAACGCTTAACGGCGCGGTCTTTCTTGGCATAGACGTGGACGAAGCGCGCATCAACCGACGAATTGATAAAGGCTACTGTGATCGCCTTGCGCACACGCTCGACGAAGCGTTGGCGCTTTGCGAGGAAGCGCGTCTGACGGGCAATGCTTTGTCCGTCGGGCTTGTAGGCAACTGCGCGGAGGTCCTGCCGGAGATGGTCAGGCGCGGAGTTGCGGTTGACGCCGTGACCGATCAGACGAGCGCGCACGACCCGCTCAACGGTTACGTGCCTGCGGGCCTCACTCTCGAAGAGGCCGAAGAGCTGCGCCGCACCGATTCGCGCGGCTACATAGAGCGCTCCATGGAGTCCATGGCCCGGCACGTAGAGGCGATGCTGGCCCTCAAGCGCGCTGGCGCAATCGCCTTCGACTACGGCAACAACATACGCAAGCAGGCGCTCGACGCAGGGTGCGCGGACGCCTTCGAGATTCCGGGTTTCGTTCCCGAATATATCCGGCCGCTCTTTTGCGAGGGCAAGGGGCCGTTCCGCTGGGTCGCCCTCTCGGGCGATGCCGAAGACATACGCAAGACGGACGATCTCGCGCTTGAGCTCTTTCCCGAAGACAAGACATTGAACCGCTGGTTGACGCTCGCGCGCAGTCGCGTGCAGTTCCAGGGATTGCCCGCGCGCATCTGCTGGCTAGGCTACGGCGAGCGCGCCGAGATGGGCGAGGCAATTAACGATCTGGTCAAGCGCGGCGAGTTGAAAGCGCCCATCGCCATCGGGCGCGACCACCTGGATACCGGGAGCGTCGCCTCGCCTTTCCGCGAGACCGAAGGGATGCGCGACGGCTCCGACGCCATCGCCGACTGGCCCATCCTGAACGCGCTCCTTAATACGGCGAGCGGCGCAAGCTGGGTCTCGTTCCATCACGGTGGGGGTGTCGGCATCGGCTACTCCCTGCACGCGGGCCAGGTCTCGGTCGCCGACGGGACTGATGAGGCCGCACGCCGTCTTAACCGCGTCCTGACGAATGACCCCGGCCTCGGCGTCGCTCGCCACGTGGACGCGGGCTACGAGGTGGCCACCGCGACGGCGCGCACGAAAGGCATCAACATTCCGATGCTCGGAACGGGAAGTAATGAGACGAGCTCTGAATAAAGAGATGATGAGAGTCGCGCGGAGCCTTTTACTGCTCTTCGCCCTTCTCTTCCCGCTCGCCGTCTTCTCCCAACAGGTGGGCGAAGGCTTCGGGCCAGGGTGCAGCGACAACGAGGCCAGGGATTCTTTCGGTGATTGCTGCCCGTCGCGGCCCTGCGCGCGGACCATCCAGTTCCAGAGTAAACTCGTCGGCGTGCCGCTTCCCTACCGCGTGATCGTTCCGCCCTGGTACAACCCTGCCGAAGGAAGGAAGCCGCAACGCTACCCTGTGCTCTACCTGCTCCACGGCCTCGGCGGGCATCACACGAACTGGATAGAGAAGACGAAGCTTTTGAACGAAGCGCTCCACTACGATTTGATTATCGTGACGCCTGAGGGCAACGACGGCTGGTACACGGACAGCGCGAGCGTGCCGCGCGACAAATATGAGTCCTATGTCCTGAAAGAGTTGATTCCGGACGTGGAGAGCCGCTTTCGCACCATAGAGGCGCGCGAGGGGCGCGCCGTCGCGGGACTCTCTATGGGCGGCTACGGCGCTTTGAAGTTCGGCATGAAGTACCCGGACAAATTCGTCTTCGTCGCCTCTATCAGCGGAGCGCTCGACCCGGCCGCGCGTTCGGACGCAGCGCCCGGGTTTGCCTGGAATTTCCTGCGCCCCTCCATCATGCAGACCTTCGGAGCGGTGGGAAATCCTGTGCGCGAGGCCAACGACCTGCACAAGCTCGTCCGCTCATTTCCAACGGAGCGCATCAACACGCTGCCCTTCATCTATCTGGACTGCGGGACAGAGGACGGCTTCCTGGCCACCAACCGCGAGTTGGCGAACATTCTGCTGGAGCGAAAAATCCCGCACGAGTTCAGGCAGCTTCCCGGTAAGCACGACTGGACGTACTGGGGCACGCAGGTGCGCGAAGTCTTAAAGCTTGCCGCGCAAAGAATGCAGCCGAAGCTGGAAGCCGCGGCCGCACGCAGCAGTGCTCTCCCTGCTCTTTCGAGTCTCAATTAAGAGAGGCATCAAACTCATGAGAAGATTCTGTATGAAAGCCGCGCTCGCGCTCGTCGCTCTCCTTTTTGCTTCCTCCTTCGACGCGCGCGCGCAAGGTGAAGAGTCGCCGGCTGAGCGCGTGGAGGCCATCCAGGCGGCGCTGCGCGAGGCGAAGCTGGACGGCTGGCTCTTCTACGACTTTCGCGGGAGCGACCCGCTCGCTTACAGAATCCTGAAGCTGGACGTGCGCGGCATCACTACGCGCCGCTGGTTCTACTACATCCCGGCCACGGGCGAGCCCGTCAAGTTAGTCCACTCGATCGAGCGCGACAAGCTGGACAGGCTGCCAGGCCGAAAGCTCATCTATCTTCCCTGGGAGCAGCTCCACCAGTTCCTGCGCGAGACGCTGACGGCTGGCAGCACCGGCGGCGGCGGCCTCGTCCACACGCAGCGCGGGAAGATGCGCGTCTACTACCGGCGCGGCCCCGGCCGCATCGCCATGCAGTACTCACCGAACAACGACATCCCGTACATGTCCAGGGTTGACGCTGGCACAATTGAGCTTATTCGCTCGTTCGGCGTCGAACCTGTCACCAGCGCCGACCTCGTGCAGCAGTTCGAGGCCGCGTGGACGCCGGCCCAGCTACAGATGCACAACGAGGCGTCCGACAAAATCCACCGCATCATCATGCAGGCTTTCGACGAGATAGCGCGGCGCATACGCGCCGGTGAGCCGACGACCGAGTACGACATTCAACAGTTCATGGTGCGCCGCTACGCGGAGGAGGGATTGGAGAGCGACAACGAGCCCCCCATCGTGGCCGTCAACGCCAACGCCGCCAACCCGCACTATGAGCCGACGCGTGACATTAACCAGCCCATCCGGCGCGGCGATTTCGTGCTCTTTGACGTCTGGGCCAAGTTGAAGAGGCCGGGCTCTGTCTACACGGACCAGACCTGGACGGGCTACGTCGGCGAGAGCGTGCCCGAAGAGTACACGCGCATCTTCAACATCGTGCGCGAGGCGCGCGACAGCGCCGTCAAATTCGTCCAGGAGAACATGCGCGCGGGCCGCGTCATCAAGGGCGCGGACGTTGACGACGTCTCACGCGGGGTGATCAAGCGGGCCGGGTACGGCGCACAGTTCCTGCACCGGACGGGCCACTCCATCGGCGAAGAGGTGCACGGCAACGGCGCGAACATAGACAACCTGGAGACCAGGGATTCGCGCCGCATCATCCCGCGCACCACTTTTTCCATAGAGCCCGGAATCTACCTCGAAGGCAAATTCGGCGTCCGCTCCGAGATAGACGTCTACGTCAGCGACCGCGACGCCACGGCCACGGGCCAACCCATTCAGACGGAAGTAATCCCGATACTCAAGCAGCAGTAGTCAGTGGCCGGTGGCCAGTGGTCAGTTAAAAACTGATTCCTGCTGACCACTGACCACTGACCACCGACCACTGTCCTTATGCTTAACTTCGCCATCCAGACTGCTCATGACGCCGGCCGCATTCTAGCCGAGCGCTTCGGGCGCATCATTCAGATTACCAACAAGGGCGACATAGACCTCGTGACCGAGGCCGACCTTGCTTCGGAGCTCTTCATCATCGAGCGCATCAAGTCCCACTACCCGCGCCACGCCATCCTGGCCGAAGAGGCCGACGCCTCCGGCATCATTCACGAAGGGCAGGGCGAGTGGAAGTGGATCATAGACCCCCTGGACGGGACGACCAACTACGCGCACGGCTACCCTTGTTTCTGCGTCTCCATCGCGCTGGAGCGCGCGGGCCAGGTCGAGCTCGGCGTCATCTACGACCCGATGCGCGAGGAGACTTTCGCGGTCGAGCGCGGCGAGGGTGCGACCCTGAACGGGCGGCGCATACGAGTCTCGGAGATGGACGACCTCAACCGCGCGCTGCTCTGCACGGGCTTCCCCTACGACGTGCGCGGCCGCACGGATTTTGCGCGCCACTTCAACAACTTCATCATGCATGGGCAGGCAGTCCGCCGCGACGGGTCGGCCGCGCTCGACCTGGCCTCGGTCGCCTGCGGGCGCTTCGACGGCTTCTGGGAAGAGGGACTGCGCCCCTGGGATGTCGCCGCCGGTGTCCTGATGGTCGAAGAGGCCGGCGGTCGCGTCTCCTACTACGACGGCTCGCCCTTCAGCATCTACGCCCCGCCCATCCTCGCCAGCAACGGCCTCGTCCACGAAGCAATGATGCGCGTGCTGCAAATGTAGTGGTAAGTGATAAGTGATGAGTGGTTGAGTTCAACGTTAGCGGAGTTGTCGCAAAGAGCCCCGGCAGGGGCGGCATGATAATAGCCCAGGGCTTCAGCCCTGGGAACAGCATGGGATAAAGGTTAGAGCCCCGTAGGGGCGGCTGAATCGGTCGCCCCTCCGGGGCTCTATCTTTTATTGGGTATGATACCCAGGGCTGACGCCCTGGGCTATTATCCGTCGCCCCTGCCGGGGCTATTATCTGCTCACTGCTCACTTCTTACTCATCACTTTTTTTTCAGACTATTCGTAAACAACCGGCGTCTGAATGTGAGAACGTATGGATGGGTCCTGGTTTCAGGATCGGAGACTGACGTGTGGCGTGTGACTCTCCTCGAAAAAGCGCGCCCGCCCTGACACGAAAAGGAGAGAATGATGAAAGGTTACATGACGCGCAGGTTCTTTATCGGCTGCGCAGCCATCTGCGCCGTGCTGATTCTGTCGGCGCTCCCCCTCGAAGCTCAACGACGCCGCCTGCCGCCACGCGCGCGCGGCTACACGAAGGATGAAGTCAATCGCATCATCAAGCGCGTCGAAGAGCGCGGCGACAAATTCGTCCGCCTCTTCGACAGATCGCTCGACCGCAGCGGCCTTGACGGGACCAACCGCGAGGACCAATTGAACGAGCACGCGCGCAATCTGGAGAGCGCGCTCGACGAGCTCCGCCGCGAGTTCGACCGAAAGGAGAGCTACATCGAAACGCGGCCCGAGACCAGGCGCTGCCTGGACATCGCGTCGGACATCAACGTCGCGATGCGCAATCGCCGCCTAGGCGCGGAGACGGAAAGGCAGTGGGCGCTGCTTCGCACGGAGTTGAACACGCTCGCCAACGTCTACAACCTGCCTTTCGTCGGCTCGCCCGAATACTTCTGATTCGCCGGTCTGTCGCCATGCCCGCGACTCTGGCCAGGGGAAGCGTCTCGTTCGCGGGGCGCTTCCCTCTCTTTGCGTTAGGTTGGCCGCGGGCCGCGGAGATATACTTACCGGCGCGCGATAAAAGTGATTGGGCCGAGGGATCGTTTTTCGGCTCTGCGTAAAACGGGACGCGCCGGCAAGGAGATTCTCGTAGATGATTGCCCCCAACACCCTTCTGCAAAATCGTTATCTAGTCCAGCAACAGATCGGGCAGGGCGGCATGGGCGCTGTCTACATCGCCACGGACCAGCGCTTTGGCAGCACCGTCGCGCTCAAAGAGACCTTCTTCAACGACCCTGGCCTGCGCAAAGCCTTCGAGCGCGAGGCGCGGCTCCTTAATCACCTGCGCCACCCTGCGCTGCCGCGCGTCTCCGACCACTTCGTGGAGGAAGAGGGACAGTTCCTGGTGATGGAGTACATCCAGGGTGACGACCTGGCCGAGAAGCTGCACCAGCGCGGCGGCGCGTTCCCGCTCTCCGAAGTCCTGAACTGGGCCGACCAACTGCTGGACGCGCTCGACTACCTGCACACGCACGAGCCACCCGTCATACACCGCGACATCAAGCCGCAGAATTTGAAACTGACCACGCGCAACGCAATCGTCCTGCTGGATTTCGGTTTGGCGAAGGGGACGGCTGCGCAGACGAAGGTGACGGCGACGGGCAGCATCTTCGGCTACTCGCGCAACTACGCGCCGCTCGAACAGATTCAGGGCGCTGGCACAGACACGCGCTCAGACCTCTATAGCTTGGCCGCCACGCTCTATCACCTGATGACCGGCGTCACCCCGCCCGACGCCCTGACGCGCGCGACCGCCGTGCTCAACGGCCAGGCGGACCCGCTGCTTCCGGCCAACGAAGTCCACGCGCAGATCACGCCCGCCGTCGCCAACGTCATCTCCAAGGCGATGGCACAGAACGCCGGGCAGCGTCCGCAGACCGCCGCCGCCATGCGCGAGATGATGCGCGAAGCGGCGCGCCAGGCCCACTCCACTTCCAAAGATACAAACGCCCTGCCCGCCGTCCCTTCCACCAACGTCTACGAGCAGGACACGCAGTTGATGTTCGCCGGAGGGCCCGCGACCCGAACGGGCGAGGCCGCGGAAGAAACAGGGACCGTTCAGGGCGGCGCGAGTCCGACGGCTCTTAAATCCACGCCGGGGGCTGGCACAGCAGCTTCGGCTTCGGGCGGCGTGACCAACGCCGATTCCGCGTTGACGAAGGTGGCTGGGACCGGGCCGACCACCGTCAGGAACGGGCCGCGCGGACGCACCATCGCCATC
>DATEMM010000527.1:0-5833 GCA_035275605.1 Pyrinomonadaceae bacterium | reverse complement strand
AGAGGCGGCCACCCAGTTGCTGGAGCCGGAGGCCGCAAGCGGTTACGAGCGAACTCTGAGGTTCGAGCGCGAGACGCGGGACGAATCGTCCGCGCTGAGCACGGCCCCTGGAGAGGGGCTGACGCAAATCGGCTCGCTGCTTGGCACCCCTCTCTACATGTCGCCCGAACAGTGCCGAGGCGAGATGCTGGACGCGCGCTCAGACATCTACAGCCTGGGCGTGATAACTTTTCAGATGCTGACGGGCGAAACGCCTTTCACGGGCGACATGCGCTCTGTGATGCGGCAGCATCAGGAAGCGCCGCCGCCGTCCTTGCGCTCGAAGAATCCGAAAATCCCGAAGAAGGTGGAGCTTCTGGTCGGGCACGCGCTGGCGAAAGACCCTGCCGAGCGCCCTTCGAGCGCGGCGGCCTACGCCAGCACGCTACGCGCCAACCGCGAGGGCGTAGGCTTTCTGCTGCGGCGCTCCATCTCGCTCTACAGTGAATACTTCCCGACCTTCTTACGCATCTCTTTGCTCGCGCACATCCCCGTCATTCTGCTGACGCTGCTCCTGATATTCCTGGACGTGGCCGCGGCGAATCACTGGTTCCACCCCTATTTACAAATAGCCCTACAGATATTCTTCGGCCTGCTCTCGGTCGTCATCAACTTTCTGGCCAACTCCGTGATCGCCGGGATGACCGTGCTCATCGTCATGCAGTTGACGCTGGCCCCTTTGCGGCCAATCGAGCTGCGCCCGGCCTTCGCCGTCCTGAGAAAGCGCTGGCGTAGCTTTCTGGCGACGAGCATTCGCGTCGGCCTGAGAATCCTGCTGGGGTTTATTCTGCTGATTATCCCTGGCTTCGTGATGATGGTCAGGTACACGCTCTACGCGCCGATAGTGCTGCTGGAAGGAATCGAGAAGAAGGCCGCGCTAAAGCGCGCGCGGGAATTGGTGCGCCGTTCGCGGCGGACGGTCGTGAAAGTGGTCTTCCTGCAATTCATCATCCCGATCATCGTCTCCGTCATCGCTGTGAGAATCACAGGCATCTCTACTACCAGTAGAAATGTGAATAACTTCAGACCGAAGATTTTCTCTCACCTCATCACCCTGCTCAACATTCTCATCCTCCCGCTGCTGTCAATCATGGTGGCGCACCTTTACATGAAGCTGCGACGGATAGGCGGCGAGCTGCTCAAGGAGACGCTGGAGCAATTAGAGGTGGACGAGATGCCGCGCAGCAAGTGGCAACAGCGTATGCGAAGAAGGCTGAGCGTGCACACGGGCTCGGGCAGGCATGGAACTTCGCGCGGGTCGAGCCTGCGCTAGAAGTGTTCGGCTCAATCACCGATCTTTGATTCGATTCGCCGGTCCGGAATCAGCCACATCAGCGCCACGAAGACATAAATTCCGTCGGAGATCCACTGGTTGACGAAAGCCAGGGGTATCGCCACCAGGTAGAGCAGCGGAGAAATCTTGCCCTTGATGTCTTTACCGATGGCGTTCTTCAAAGTGGAGTTCGCTCCCTGCTGCGAGATGAGCAGGCTTTGCAGGATGTAGTAGGCGATGGCGGCGGCGAGCAGCACCACGCCGTAAACGGCCGTCGGCAGAGGGGCGAAGTGGTTCTCTCCCATCCAGCCCGTGGTAAAGGGTATCAAGGAGAGCCAGAAGAGCAGGTGCATGTTGGCCCAGAGCACCTTGCCGTTGACCTGAGCGGTGGCGTAAAGCATGTGGTGATGATTGTTCCAGTAGATGCCCAGGTAGACGAAGCTCAGCACGTAGGTTAAGAAGACCGGGAGCAGCGGGCGAAGCGATGCCCAGTCCGAGCCGTGTGGAATCCTCAGCTCCAGCACCAGGATGGTGATCAGGATCGCGATGACGCCGTCGCTGAACGCTTCGAGCCGCCCTTTCTTCATCGCCCTAATATGCCTCTACGGCGCACACGCTGTCCACAGATTAAATATTCGAGCCGACCTGAATGACCGTAGGGGCAGAGACTAGTCTCTGCCCCTACGAATCTACGCCTACGACTTACAGCTCTAGTCTATTGGAAGGGTTAGCGTCACTTGAACCCGACGACCATCGAATCCGGTCCCGCCAGGTGCTCGACGCGCGTCTGGCTGAAACCAGCCTCGCGCATCCAGCGCGAGCAGTCCTCTCCCGTGTAGTCGAACCCTCCGGGCGTTTCGATCAGCATGTTGAGGCTCATCAGGAGACCGAGCGTGTTCTCCCTCCGCTCGTCGTCAATCAGCGCCTCGAAGACTATGAGCGCTCCGCCCGCTGGCAGCGCATCGTAAGCCTTCTTGAGGAGCATGCGCTTCTCCTCCATGTCCCAGTCGTGTAGGATGTGGCCCATCACCAGCACGTCCGCCGTGGGCAGTTTGTCTTTGAAGAAATCGCCGGGGTAGAAGCGCAGCCGGTCGCTGAGGCCGTGCCTTGCGACGTACTTCTCGAAGACGGGTCCGACCGTCGGCAAATCGAAAATCCCGCCCGTCAGGTGCTTGTGTGCCAGCGCGACCTGCACGGGCACGCCTCCCTGAGCGCCGCCTATGTCAATGAAGGTCTTGTAGTCGTTCCAGGGAAACTTCTCTGCAATCGCGCGTGCCGCGCCGAGGCTCAGGCCCGTCATGGCGCTCAAAAAACCTTCGAGCCGCACGGGGTCCGCGTACAGGGCCTCGAAGAAGTTGCCGCCGCTCTTGGCCTCGTTCTGCGGTCGCCCGGTCTGGAGAGCCTCGGTCAGAGAGCCCCAGTAAGGATAGAGGCGCTCGTTCGCCATTTCGAGCATCCCGCCGATGTACGAGGGTTTGGCGCGGTCCAGGAACAGGTCCGCCTCCGGCGCGTTGCCGTAAAGCCCTTCGGCGTCGCGTTCGAGCAGGCGCAGGGAAACGAGCGCGTCCAGGAAATCCCGCGCCGCGCGCGGGTGTAAATTGAGCCGCTCGCGGACGGCCTCAGCGCTCAGAGGCCCCTGGGAAAGCTCCGTGAAAAGTCCAAGCTCGACGGCGCTCAGCAGCGTCTTCGAGGCCCAGAATCCTAAGCCCACCTGCATGATTTGATCCGGCTTTAAAGGTATGTTCATCTCTATCTATACTTCACCGGCGGCACAGCTCACACGGGGAATCAACGGGGAGGGCCGGCCGGCAAATCTCCTCTTACCTGATTAACGCGAAAAAATGCGCGAAGAGAGGTCACGGCAGGCCGCGGAAGCAGAGAATTTTTCAGGTGCGCCCCCTCGTAGAAGTTTAAAGCCTTAGTCTGGGCGTGGTTAGGTTTCTCACCCCGAACGCGATATGCTTGAGCCCTATGAAGACAAGATTTTTTAGTTATCTCATCTTTGCGCTGTTCCTGTCTGTCTTTTATGTGATGGTCGAAACAGGCGTCGGCGCGCAGGAGCCTCTGCCTCCGCCCGCACCAGATTATTTTCCGGACAGGTGGGACGAATGTACTTCGCAGCAAGGGCGGTTTCGCATCCGCTTTCCCGGCAAGCCAAAGGAGTCAACCACGACCGAGGACACGCCCGCGGGAAAACTCGTCACCCTCGATCTACAGTACAAGGGGCTCTTGCAATACAGCGTCACCTTCATGGATTACGAAAAACTGCTCAGCGGGCAGCCGACGGAGCAGCAACTTCTGGAAGGCTCTAAGAATGCCGTCCTGGATAAGATGAAGGCCAACAACATGCGCCTCATGAAGGAGCGGGCCGTCACGATTGACGGTCATGCCGGATACTTTCTACATGCCGAGTACGGGGCTAGCGGCGTGGTGCGCGTCGAGTGGGTCATCGCCGGCAAGAGGGTTTATATTTTGGTTGTGGACGGGCGCAAAGGCAGCCCTAACGAACTCGAAGGGAAAGACGACTTCGAGAAGGTCGCCGTGGGTTTCATCAACTCCTTTCACGTTATGCCCTAGCCTGTGGGTTGCGCGCCGCGGCTTAATTCCACGGCCGCACAGCCAATTCTGCCAGGCGAAGATTACGTTATCAGCGGCAACCGTGGTGCAATTTGCCGAGACCTTCCGGCTTCATTTATAATTCAGTTTCTATGGCGGGGTAGCTTAGCCGATTAGAGCGACGGATTCCTCATTTAATCCGATTGTCGTTGCTGTTAATCTTACGCTCTCTTTATAACAATCCACCCTTTAAGCTAAGTAGGAGCACGTCTCGTTGCAAGGGAAAGCAATCGAGGCAGGAGTTTGTAATGAAAACTCTCACTCGCCTCGTGTTGCTTGAATATCAGATGGCTCACCTGGATGGAGGGACGGTTAATGCGAACTACGTTCGACATTGGGAACGAAGCGGAAGGTATCGTGCTGGGCCATTACGTTAGAGCCGGACTAAGGGTTTGCATTCCCTTTGGCACAGGCGCGCCTTACGATCTAGCTGTCGATACAGGCAGTCGGATTGTGAAGGTGCAGGTCAAGACAGCCACTTTGGGAAAGGGGTGCATATTGTGCAGAACCAGACGGAGAAACGCGAACTATGACCGGACGATGAGAAGGTACGAAAAGGGCGAGGTAGATTATTCCGCGATTTACTGTCCACAGTTAAACGAGCTATACGGAATGTCTTTTGAGGTCGCTAAGGGGTCGGCATCACTGAGAATCGAGCCTACTCTAAACAAGCAAGAAAAATACGTTCGGTGGGCTAGAGATTATTGTTGGGAGAAGCACATAGCGGAATTGAAGGGAATAGCGGGGGGGAGACTTGAACTCCCGACCTCGTGGTTATGAATCACGTGCTCTAACCGGCTGAGCTACCCCGCCACAAAAGGAAATTGTAATTATAAGGGTGGAGGTTAAAAGGTCAAGGCGAAGGCACCTCAAAAGTATTCACTCATAGCGAGTGAAGAAAAGGACGGCGCTCTCACATGGGCGGCCCTTCTGTTTTGTTTAACGCCGCTGTGAAAGTGTGTCTCCTTATCAGTCCTCCGACCAATGATTTTTGCCCTCCCAGTGGACGCTTTTAGCGCTTCTGTGCTAAATTCTCGTCTGTTCATTCTCGGCATTGACGGGTCAGCGGTTTGTGGGAGAACGCGCTGCACGTGAAGCCGCCTTCCACCTGTTTCGAGTCAGGCGCAAATTGAAAAGGGCCGCTCATTAGGCTTTTATATCGTGTCTACATACTCGGAAGCCCGCACCCGCCCCGGAGACGGTGAAGATTGAGTAAAGAGAAGAACAAAACTGAGCCCGGAGTGGTTGACCTCGCGGACGCCAGAGAACGCCTGCAACGCGTTCGCTCGCGCGTCGGAGGTTCGCGCGAGGAGTTAATCAACGAGCTCGAAGAGGTCAGATCGCTGCTCGACCGAGGCCTCTCGACGGAAGTTCGCGCGCGCCTCGCCCCCATCATCAGCGCGGCGCGCCACGACCACTCCCTGCTCGCGCAGGCGCGCTGCCTGCTCTCCGCAGCCCTGGAGATGCAGGGCCGTTATCGTGAATCGCTCGAAGCCGTCCAGATGTACGAGCTGCCGGAATCGCGCGCCAAGCTGGACGCGGAAGCGACCGCCTGCCTGCGCGTGCAGATCGGACTGGCCTACAACTACACAGGCGACCAGCCAAAAGCCATCGCGCTCTTAAACGCCGCGCTTCGCGAAGAGACCGAGAGCGGCTCGGACGCGCACCTCGGCGCGGTCTACGCCGCGATGGCGCGCGTCTACCGCAGCATCAGCGAGTTCACCATCGCGCGCGACCATTCGCAGAAGGCGCTCGAACACTTCCGCGAGACGGGCGACTGGCGCGGCCTGGCCGAAGCCTACTTCGGCATCGCCATGGCCGACACGCTCGAAGGACAATACGAGGCCGGGCTGGAGAATTTCGAGCAGGCGTTGAAACTCGTCGGCGATCACCCGGCCCCTTACC
>DATEMM010000526.1:0-3841 GCA_035275605.1 Pyrinomonadaceae bacterium | reverse complement strand
TTCTTCGTAAAACTTTCAAGCGCGCAATGTCAACAAATGTTGGCACAGGCGGCTCTCAGGTGTGAACTATAGCTGACACACGTTGATCAGCCGGTTGTAGTCCGGGACTGTTTCGGATTGGTTTTATTCGATTATTCTCTCTGCCGCCGCGGGCGGCGTCGGGCGGCATAATTGTTGCTGCCTGAACTTTCGCACAGACCGGAACCTCTTTTAGCGTGCGCCGTCCTCGAACACCAGCGCCGCCCTCATCCGACCCCGGAATCTGTCAGTTTATACGGTCTGATAGTCCTGTCAGGCCCTCGCTTGAGAGCTTCCAAGCAGACAACCGCGATGCGAATGATACCCACCCCTTAACAGAGAACGCCGGAACTGAAAGAGCGGCGTAACACGCGCTCCGGGCCGTGTCGTTGCGGCCTTCGCCAGAAGGAGTCTCAGCATGAGAAGAAATCTAATCATCGTCATCATCATCGTGACGGCGTTGTTCCTCATTCAAAGTCAGACTACCGGCCAGAGAAGAAATCGAACCAGAGCGCAGAGGGCAGGAGCGGCCGTCCCGGCGTCCCAACAGGCGGCCGACCTGAACGCTCGCAACCAGTTGGCGCGCGCGTTGACCCGGCAGGAGAAGGCCGAGCTTACCGAGAGGCTCTCCTCCAGCCTTCAACTCGCGGCCAGGTTCAGGGACCAGCGCTACAGGGTCCTGAGCGTGGCGCTTGCTCCCAATGACAAGGGTGAAACAGTCCAGACGGCGGACAGGCGCTTAGCGCGCGCCGTCATTTTCAATTACACGCAGGGCAGGGCTACGCGCCTATTGGTGGACGCGTCGAGCGCCGAGATACTGGCCGAAGAGCCTTTGCGCGGGCGGCCGCAGTCGTCGGAAGAAGAGATACGGGAAGCCATCAACATCGTCCGCCAAGACCGCGAGCTGTCGCGCGCGCTCCAGGATGGGAGCGTCTTTGAAGGGGGCTTTATCGTGGACGGCCCGGCCGGGTCCCCGCCTAACCATCGGTTCATACAGTTGCAGGTGCTGACTCCCGACCGCCTGAGGTTTCAAAGAGTGGTCGTCGTTGATCTGACCGCCGGCACGGTGGCGCAGTCGAGGTCCGGTAACTAGCACGACGCGGCCGCGCACGGCCCCGGTGAAAGGAGAGCAAGTCATGTTCGCAGAATCGAACCGCAGATGGATGAGCAGAATTGCGGCGGCGGTCTTATCCTGCACGGGGCTGTGGGCGCTGACAACTCCGTCGGCGTCGGCTCAGGCTGTGCCGGGCTATTGCGCCCCTCCGTATAAAATCAACTGGCCCGCCGCCAATCCGGTCTGGTCTTTGTGCTGGCTGCCGCCGGATAACAGCTCTGGCGTGGACGGCTCCGGGCTCGAATTGCGCCACGTTTTCTACAAAGGCAAAAGGGTCTTCTGGCAAGCGCACGTGCCCGTCTTAAACGTGAAATATGACCCGGGCGGCTGCGGCGGCTCAGACCTCTCCTACCGCGACTGGCAGAATTCACCCACGCCTTTCGACGCCAACAACGTGTTGTCAATCGGCTATGCCGAGCCGACCGTACCCCCGACGACAGTTTGCGACCACCCGGGCACGGACTCCGGCATGTTCTCGGGAGTGGCGGTCGAAAAGGGAGGCGGCCAGTTGATACTGACCACGCAGATGCAGGCCGGGTGGTATCGCTACATACAGAAATGGACTTTCTATCCGGACGGCACCATCGAGCCGCGCTTCGGCTTCACGGCGATTACGGCCCCCTGCACGAGCAAGCCGCACAACCATCACGTCTACTTCCGCTTTGACTTTGACATAGACGGGGCCGCCAACGACGCCATAGAGGAGCGTAACCTTTTCTGGAGTTTGAGGGCGACGGAAGCGAGCCGTAACTACGTTCCGCTGGTGGGCCGCAGGTGGAGGGTGCGAGATAAAAGCACGGGACGGGGCTATCAGGTGATTCCGGGCGCGCACGACGGCGTGGCGGACGCCTGGGCCGTCGCAGACGTGTGGGCACTGCTCTACAGGTTCAGCGAGATTGACGACGGCGGCGCGACCGGCGGACCCAATGGCGACGCCGCCCACATGAACAACTACGTCAACGGTGAAAACATCAACGGCCGGGACGTGGTCCTGTGGACTCACGCCATGAACCGCCATGCCACGGGCATCGGATGCGAGTTCACAGGGCCGACGCTCAAGCCGTTCGGCCCGTGGTAAGCCTTGACCGCGAAGCGCCGTCTCCTCATCTCCAGACGATTGATGCGCGCGAGTTCTCACGCCTGAGATGCGCTCGGCCGCTGCATCCGGGAGCGCGACCATAGACTTTTAGAGCCACGCCAAAACCTCGCCTTTCTTCGGTCAGCCCAATGCCTGACCTTTTCTCCCGGCTCCAATCACCCGGAGGAACCTTCATGCGACGCCCAACACGAGCCCCCTTAGTCCTTCTCTCCTTCACGCTTCTCCTCTTCGCCTTACTCTGGCTCATGCCCCTGGCGGACGCGCAGCGACGACCTGGCGGTGATAGTAGGCAGGGCGGGCCGCGAGCGGTGGCGTTTGATACGCCGGTCCCCGTCGTCTCCTGCTGCGGCACGAAGCCGCCGCTCAAGCAGATTCCGAACTTTTCGTCGTCAACCTACGCCAACTTCACGGGCCAGGTAGCTGTGGCGACAAATTCAAACGACGTCGCTGGCACGAACAGCCCGGCGGTGGTCATCTGGGACCTTAAAAACCAGGTTGCAGCTCCGCTCGGCAGTCAGTGGAACAATACCTCCGTGCCTCCGACCGATTACTACACCCACCCTGACTGGTCGAGGGCAGTAATCGGTGAGGTCTTCGGCCTGACGCTGGACAAAAACGGCAACATCTACGTGGCCACGACGAGAGTTTATGGCACAACCTACATCGGCTCGGCGACGATAGGGCCGGGCTCGCCCGGTAAGGGCGACATCTACAAGCTCGACGCGAATACGGGAGCGGCCACGCGCTTTGTCCAGACGATAAATACGAACACCTACACGACCGGGAACAAGATACCGAACACCGGCCCCGGCATCGGAAACATTCACTACAGTTGCGACTACGATAATTTCTACGTCAGCAATTTCGAGGACGGGAAGATCTATCGCATCAGCTCCAGCGGCGCTATCTTGAGCCTCTGGGATCACGGGGCGAATCTGCCGACGGCCACTCCCGCCTCCCTCGCCATCAACGACACGGATAATGTCACGCTTAACCCTTCCGCCCCCTTCACAAAGCGCGGGCGTCGTCCGTGGGCCGTGCAGGTCTTGTACGACCGGCTCTACTACAGCATCTGGTGGACGAACTCCAGCCAGCCGACCGGCCACCCCAATGAAATCTGGTCAATCGGGCTAGATAGCACGGGCAATTTTATCGGCTCGGCCAGGCGCGAGCTTGTCTTACCGTCTATGCCGAGCAGCACACCTTCTAACCCGGTCGCGGACATCAGCTTCAGCCCGACGGGCAAGATGCTGCTGGCCGAGCGCACCATGAACTCGGATACCAACCCGTGGCCGCCCCATAAGTCGCGGTTGCTCGAGTACATCTGGAACGGTTCGGCATGGCAGCCGGCCAATACCTTTTCGCTCGGCCCAGGGCTTACCAACTCCGCCGGCGGCTGTGATTACGATTACGGGCCGGGCAATCTTGTGTGGGGGACGGGGGACATCCTCGACCTGAGCGGTTTAGTCTATGGATTGCAAGGGTCGCCGGCCGCCGGGGGGGCCTTTGCTAACAGCATTCTGATTGACCTGGACAACAACACTGCGAGCCAGCATAAAACTCGTATCGGCGACGTGGAGATTCCTTGCTGTGAGCCTGCCCCGCCCACG
>DATEMM010000525.1:0-4128 GCA_035275605.1 Pyrinomonadaceae bacterium | reverse complement strand
AGGTGAGGCGGACGATCTGGCTATGAAGGCGCTGGAGCGCGTCCAGTTAAGCGAAGCCTCCGAGAAAAAGGTCGCCGCTTACAGCAAGGGGATGCGCCAGCGCGTTCGATTGGCACAGTCAATCGCGCACGACCCGTCGGTGCTTATCTTGGACGAGCCTTTGAACGGGCTCGACCCGATGGCGCGCGCCGAGACCATACGTCTTTTTCGCCAGTTCGCGGACGAGGGCCTGCACCTGGTCATCTCAAGCCACATCCTGCACGAAGTTGACATGATGTCGGACGCGGTCGTGCTCCTCAACAACGGCTACGTCGTGGCCGAAGGCGACGTGCACGGCGTGCGCGACGAGATGGAAGAGCACCCGATGCAGATTCTGATACGGTGCGATCGGCCCGGCGCTCTGGCCGCGCGCGTCTTCGAGCAGGAGCAAATCGTCGAGGCGAAAATCCACGACGACCGCCACGGGCTCTTTATAAAAACGCGAGATGCGGATAAATTCTACCTGCTCTTGAACCGGATAGTGGCCGAGGGACTGGTTGCGGTTGAATCCGTGACGCCCGTGGATGACGACCTGAGCGCGGTTTACCAATATTTGATCGGGTCGGAAACAGAAGGGAGTCGCGTATGAGTTCGAGAGTAGAAACGGTTGTCATGGACAAGACCCATAAAAAATCTCACTGGGCGCTCTGGCGTCGCCAGATTCTCTCGATTCTCCGGCTCGAAGTCAGGAAGAATTTCACGGGCCGTCGCTCCATACTCATCTACCTGTTGACGCTGCTGCCGGTCGTGATTATGGCGGCCCTCGTTTCGGTTCATTACGAGGACATCCGCAGCAATTTCGCGGAGACGTCGCAAATCTTCGCCAATCTTTTCGAGGGGATGATTCTGCGCACGGTCATTTTCTTCGGCTGCGCTTGGATTTTCATGAACCTGTTTCGCGGGGAGGTCGTGGACCGCAGTCTGCACTACTATTTCCTCTCCCCGGTCAAGCGCGAGGTGCTCGTCGCAGGTAAATTCATCTCGGGCCTCGTCACTTCGCTCATCCTGTTTGTGACGATGACGGCGCTCGCCATCTTCTTTATATATTTGCCGCTCGGCTACTCGGGCGCGATGAGCCATCTTTTCGACGGCCCCGGATTGAACCAGGTGCTGACCTACCTGGGCATCACTGTGCTGGCCTGCATCGGCTACGGCGCGGTCTTTCTGGTCATTGGCCTCTTCTTTCGTAACCCGATCATCCCGGCGATTATTCTCTACGGCTGGGAGTTCATCAACTTTCTGTTGCCGCCGATGCTCAAGAAGCTGAGCGTGGTGCATTACCTGCATTCGCTGACGCCTGTGCCAATTGAAGAGGGACCGTTCGCCATCGTGGCCGAGCCGACCTCGGCTTGGCTGACGGTCCCAGGGCTGCTGCTGCTCACCATCGCCGTCCTCACCATCGCCAGCGTCCGCATCCGGCGAATGGAGATCAGGTACGGGAGCGAGTAAAAGCTGGTAAATTGTAAATAGTGAATGGTCAATGGTGAGTGGGGACGGCGTTCTCCCATTCACCATTGACCATTTACTATTTACCGGCTTTAAAATTTGGAACTTTTTCGGCCCCCGGCGCGAATCACACATGGCAGCCGGTATTTAATGGCCCGAAACGAGCGGATGACATTGCTCACAACTCCCAGTGATGACGAACTGCTGCGGCTGATTCTGGCCGGAGACGAGAACGCTTTTGTCACGCTTTACCGGCGGCGGCAGGGTGGGATTTACCGCTTCGCGCTCCAGATGAGCGGCTCCGAAGCGATAGCCGAAGACGTGACGCAAGAGGTTTTCATGGTGCTGATGGGCGAGGCCAAAAATTACGACCCGGCCAAGGGATCGCTCTCCGCCTATCTTTACGGCATCGCTCGCAACCACGTGCTGCGCTCTTTGAGCCGCGACCGCTCGTTCGTCTCCATAGGGGAAAGCTA
Source organism: Pyrinomonadaceae bacterium (assembly GCA_035275605.1). Taxonomy (GTDB): domain Bacteria; phylum Acidobacteriota; class Blastocatellia; order Pyrinomonadales; family Pyrinomonadaceae; genus QHXM01. Next base: position 2,167 of record DATEMM010000525.1, on the reverse strand, counting down.
CGAGGAGAACGAGGCGGCCCACGAGCAGCTAGTCGCGCAAGACGACCCACTCCTGGATTTGACCAGGAATGAAATGATCGAGTCGGTCAGACAGGCCGTTACGGCCCTGCCCGCGCACTACCGAGAGGTCGTCGTGCTCTGCGATTTGCATGAAATGAGCTACGCGGAGGCGTCGCAAGTCTTGGGGTGTGCGGTCGGCACAATTCGCTCGCGGCTGCACCGCGCGCGCTCGCTGCTGATAGAAAAGCTGCGCGCGACAGGCGACCCTGGAACGGCTTCTTCGATTGTTAATTCTGCGAGGTGTTTCGCATGAGTTGCAGGAATCTTGAACTGGTTATCACCGAGCTGGCGCGCGGCCAGATGCTGGAGGCGCGCGTGAAGGAAGACGCCCTGGCGCACATGGACGGGTGTCAGCGTTGCGCCGCGCGCTTTGCTAACGAGCAGACCTTGACGGCTGGCCTGCGCGCGGTCTCGGCCAGCGCCTCCTCAGTTGAAGCGCCCGGCGGCGTTGAGCAGTCCCTGCTCGCTGCCTTTCGCCAAAGGCAAGTCGGAGGGGTGCCTGCGGCATTTATCGCGCCTGCCCCCGTCCACAAGCCGCGCTGGATACCTTTGTCCATAGCCGCTGCCGCCGCAATCTTAGTCGTCTCGGTGCTCGCCTCTCAGCTCATACCTTCCGGTAACTCGAACGCCCCTCTTAGCAATCAGGCGCGCGTGAGCCAGCCGGCCCCTGTGCCAGCAGAGGATTCTGACCCGCTTGGCCTGGGGGACGAGCCGGAGGTTGCTGCCGGCGGACCCGAGCAGCGTGCGGATGATGTGCAGCCCCCGCTTCGCTCTGTCAATCGGCGGCGCGACCTAGTCCGCAACGACGGGCCTAATCGGGGTCGGATGCAAAACGCCGTGAACTACGGGACCGCGTCAAATTCAGAGAGTGAGCTGACGACGGATTTTCTCCCGCTAACTTACGGGAGCAATCTGGCACAGATAGAAGACGGGCAGGTCGTGCGCGTGGAACTGCCGCGCTCTGCTCTCCAGTCGTTCGGGTTCCACGTGAGCGCCGAGCGCGCAGGCGAGCGAGTTAAAGCCGACGTTCTGCTGGGACATGACGGCGTGGCCCGCGCCATCCGCTTCGTCAGGTGAAAGTGGCACATGCAAAGTTTGGAGCCAATCTACGCCCTAATGAAATCAGATTTGTGAGGAGAGAAGAGATGCAGAGACTTCAAAGAAGATTCTTTATGAGTGCGAATTTCATGCTCGCGGCGCTGTTACTGGGCGTCAGCGTCTCCGCGCAGGAAGCGCCGTCTCAGGACAGGCGCGCGCCGAAACCCGGCGACACCTTAGTGTTTGAGCGCGAAGTGGCGGGCCCACAAGGGGCCGGAATTAGAGTACAGGGTGGGCCAGGGGAAGACACGGCCGTCTTTCTTTTATCCGAGATGAGCTTTGACGGTCGGGTCGTGAAGGGCGCGCCCTATTCGGCGCAGGCGACCACGGAGAGCACGCGCACGCTCAGCGACGGCAACAGAATCAAGCACAAAAACAGCGCCTCGATTTATCGCGACAGCGAAGGACGCACGCGGCGCGATCAGGAGTTGGGAGCCGTCGGCCCATGGGCCATGTCCGGCGACCCGCAGCAGACGATCTTTATCAACGACCCCGTCGCAGGCGTCAACTACGTCTTAGACCCGCGCACGCGAACCGCGCGTAAAATGGCGCCCTTCCGTTGGCGCATATCGGGAGGCGAGGGCTCGAACAGCGCTCCGGGCGGCAGCGCACAGGGCGGCGCGCCGAACATTCAATTCAAGATCGAGAGGGACGTGGTCACCTCGTCGTCGCCGCATCCGCCCATGCCGGACGCTGGGCCGCAGGTGCAGGGGATTCGCCTTCCTTCTGACCCGCGCAATCACAAAACAGAGTCGCTCGGCAAGCAGGTGATTGAGGGCGTGGAGGCTGAAGGGTCGCGCACGACCATCACCATCCCGGCCGGCGAGATAGGCAACGAGCAGCCCATACAGATTGTCTGGGAGAGATGGTACTCGCCGGAATTGCAGGCCGTCGTCATGTCCAGGCACAGCGACCCGATGGTCGGCGAGACGGTCTACAAGTTGACGAACATCACTCGCGGCGAGCCTGCGCGCTCACTCTTTGAAGTGCCTGGGGATTACACCGTCAA
>DATEMM010000524.1:0-8516 GCA_035275605.1 Pyrinomonadaceae bacterium | reverse complement strand
TTCACCCAGGAATCGCCGTCGTCGTCGATCGGAGAGTCCGGCGCGGCAAGTCAGAGCAGGGGACAGATCACGCTCGATCAATTGTCGCCGGAAGTGATTGACGCAATCGCGCGGCGCGCCATCGAGCAGATTTCCGAGCGCGTGGTCGAGCAGGTCGCCTGGGAAGTCGTCCCGCAACTGGCAGAGCTACTCATCAAGCGCCACCTCGAAGAGAAGAAGTCTTAAGCCTTAGAGCGCCTATCAAACGAGCCTCCGGCGAATTAAAGCGCAAGCCTTTGCCGGGAGCGCAGGCATCCTTGCCTGCGCTCCCGGCCTTTAATTTCCCTGTCGCTGGTAAAGTCAACCTAGCTTGCGAGCCTCGACGAAAAAAATACGTGGGACATTGGGGATGTGTCGAGGGGCGTTGGGGAAGCGCCAGCGAGCGGGCTCAACTTCCCCCGGCTGCGTTGCCACAGCTTTCCACCCGAACTGTTCCATGAATTCTTCAGGCTCATCGACGCCGAAGAGCCAGGGAGCGCCTAGCTTCTCCGAGAACTGAAGCTGCTTAGCCATCTGTGGAGCGTCAAGCAGAGAGCGTCCCAGAACATCAAAGAGCAGGATACTATCGGGGGCTGACAGCGAATCTATCTTTTCAAAGAGAGTCAAAACAGCGGCTTCATCCAGATAGAGAAGCAGACCCTCCACCAGCCACAAGGTGCGCTCGGCCGCGTTCATTCCAGCCTGAATCAGTTTGCTCTGCCAGTCCTCTCGAAGATCGACTCCCACGGCGTATCGCGCGCAATGAGGTAAGGTGTTGCCGAGCTTTTCCTGCTTGTAATTCAGTACCTCTTGCCGCTCCAACTCAAACACCCGTGTGCCAGCCGGAAACGACAAGCGATATGCGCGGGCGTCCAATCCTGCCGCCAGGATCACAATTTGTCGAATCCCTTGTGCCAGCCCTTCGCCAATCCGCTCATCAAAATAACGTGTCCGCAACGCAATGCTGGGTTGCTCGCCCACCTCTGCACGAACCTGCTCCAGTAGAGAGAAGCCTTCACTTCCCGCCAGCGCTTCCGCAAACGGATCGTTGAACAAACGCCCCTCATCTTCGCTTCGCTTAGTTTCCACCGCGCGCATGGCTGCGACCAGCAGCGAGGTTTTAGCAATAGCATCAAAGCTCATTAATCAAATAGCGCAGGGGCAAGAGGATTTGAAATGCCACGACTGACTAATTACACCATTGCCATGAGCTGCCACAGACCTTCGGCGATCTGCACCCAGGCGCTGCCGCTTGCGGCGCTATTCTCCTGAACGCATTCCGCCGAGTCGCAATAGCCGACGATAGGCATATTTCCGGCGAAAACCGGGACCGAAAAGGCTAGGGTGAGCACTGAGGCACACAACAAGGATTTAAGTCTCTTCATAAACTTCTCCTTTTGTTGGCGGTCGGCCTATTCCGACTGCCGGAGTTTATCAAAGATTCCGCCGATATCAATCACGAAGGAACTGCGGAATGTCTACCTGGCACTAAGCGAGTGTGCTCCTGATCTTAAGTGATGGGTTCGGAGCTGTCTCCGGCCAGCAGAAGCTGAGGAACCTGACAAAAGATATAGCCTCCTTTGCGAGAGCGGGTATCATAATCGAAGACCCAGACCATATCGAACCGATTACCGGGCCACTTCCCCTTCGGCAGCGGTTGGCTCTTTGGGCTCAGCGGTATGTAGCCGGCCAGGGTTGGTATCCGTCCATGCGGCCAACTTATCAGCACTACCCCATCGCAGCATAAGGCTGATTCAACCACTTTCTCCTCTTTGCCCTTCTTAAAAGAGAAGTTCGGTTTCATTTGAAGTTTGGCGGCCAGCGGCGTCACTGTTTGCTCGGGCCGATTACCTTCCTGGGGGTCTGGAGATTTAGTCGCATAAATGTATTTGGGAGTCGCAAGATTGGGGTCTTGAAGTGGCCCTCTGGATGGCGCGAAAAGAGTTGCCAGCGCGCCTGCCCTCTGCCAGCCTTGAGGAATCAGCGAGTCCTTGTTCTGGCAGCCGTCTATATCAACGCCATTCGGAGGGGGAGGTTGTGCGGGCTTCTCCGCATGACGGATGATCATGATTTTCGTGGGCTTCGTGTTTGTCTGGGGCATAGGTTTATCCTCCTAAAAGTTATGTCCGCGTAAAGCGCAACATCCTAATACTTATCCGGATTGAATGTCAGAATCATTAACAGGGCATCTGCTAATTCTCCATCATTTAAGATTTCAGCCTGGAAGTTTGCTGTGTTATCGGCCTGTCTCCCAAGAGGGAACGTTACCAATAAGATGTTACCCATCTCCGGGCTTCTTGGGTTATCCGGCTCCCACACTGTTTTAAGGCCGGGCTTGATTAGGGCCAGCATTACTTTACGTCCGTTCACGGTTTGCTCTCGATACCAGGCATACTTGTCTTTTTCTTTCGGATCGGCCCAGAACCCCTCATTCATCCCTGCTTCAAATTCGATGTTCAGACCATTCTCCTTAAAGATCGTCCAAGCGGCGGCATCAACGGCCCAACCCTTTCTAATTTTGTAACCGTCAAGCAGCTTAATATCTCCGTAGCGGTCGGACGCCGGTGTCTGCGAAGGTAGAAGGCAGATAAGCAAGAATGCAATCAACTTTTTCATAGACTTTTACCTCACATAGCAAGCAAGCATCGAACGCATATTAAACGCCCGAACAGTCGCCACGAAAGATGCCCGAACGGGCGTCTATCCCCCTTCGTCTTCCAGATTCTTATCACTTTTCGGCGTGTTACGGAATAGAGTGGCGATAAAGTTACGCCCTTGAGTTTCCATCCTGAAACCCGATTGCTTTACAATGCTTCTTTACTGAAAACTGAAAACCGACTGCTGAAAACTCTTTTATGGAGATTCCGAAAACATACGATCCCAGGCAGGCCGAGCAAGAACATTACGCGCGCTGGGAGGCCGAGGGATATTTCGCACCCGAGATTAACCGCGACCCGGCGGCCCCCATCTTTTCCATCGTCATCCCGCCGCCCAACGTCACCGGCTCCCTGCACATGGGCCACGCCCTCCAGCACACCTTGATGGACGTGATGACGCGCCACAAAAGGATGTGCGGCTACCGCACGCTCTGGCTGCCGGGCATGGATCACGCGGGCATCTCGACGCAGTTGATGGTCAACCGCGAATTGAAGAAGGAAGGGCTCTCGCGTCACGACCTCGGGCGCGAGAAGTTCGTCGAGCGCGTCTGGCAGTGGAAGCACGAATCCGGCGGGCAGATTCTCAACCAGATGCGGCGCGAGGGCGCGAGCGTGGACTGGTCGCGCGAGCGCTTCACTATGGACGAGGGGCTCTCTCGCGCCGTCCGTGAAGTCTTCGTGCGCCTCTACGAAGAGGGCCTCATCTACAGGGGCGACCGCATAGTCAACTGGTGCCCGACCGACCAGACTGTGCTCTCGGATTTGGAAGTCGATAAGACGCCGCAGGCCGGAAAGCTCTATTACCTGCAATATCCAATCAAAACCGCCGACGGCACGGAGCGGCGCGTGACGGTGGCGACGACGCGCCCCGAGACGATGCTCGGCGACACGGGCGTGGCGGTCAACCCGAAGGACGAGCGCTACCGTGAATTGGTCGGCGCGACCATCGAGCTGCCGCTCACCAATCGAGAGATTCCGCTCTTCGCGGACGAGTACGTTGACGCAGAATTTGGCACAGGCGCGGTCAAGGTCACGCCCGCGCACGACCCGAACGATTACGAGATGGGCGTGCGCCACAATCTCCAGCAGGTAGTCGTCATAGACCAGCACGCGCGTATGACGGAAGAGGCGGGCGCGGATTTCTTCGGCCTCGATCGCTACAAGGCGCGCGAACTGGTCGTGCAAAAATTCGAGGAGCTGGGATTGTTGGAGAAGGTCTCGGACTACGAGTTCTCCATCTCGAAGTGCGAGCGCTGCAAGACCGTGATCGAACCGCTGATTTCGACGCAGTGGTTCTGCCGCATGACGGAGCTGCGCGACCGCGCCCTTGAGCTCATGCGCGATAAGGGGGAGCCGCGCTTCACGCCCGAGGTGCCTTACACGAAGGTCTACACGGACTGGCTCGAAAACCTGCGCGACTGGACTATCTCGCGCCAGCTCTGGTGGGGCCATCAGATTCCGGCCTGGTACGACGAGCAGGGCAACGTCTACGTGGCGCGCTCGGAAGAGGAAGCGCGGACGGCCGCGGGCACCGCCGAGTTGAAGCAGGATCCGGACGTGCTAGACACTTGGTTCTCGTCGCAGCTCTGGCCCTTTTCGACGCTCGGCTGGCCGGATGAGACCGAGGACTTGAAGACTTTCTATCCGACATCCGTGCTTTTCACGGCGCGCGACATCATTTTCCTGTGGGTCTCCAGGATGGTGATGGCCGGGTTGCGGTTTATCGGCGAGACGCCTTTCCACGACGTCTTCATCACCGGCACGGTGCTGGACAAGCACGGGCAGCGAATGTCCAAGACGAAGCTCAACGGCATTGACCCGCTCGAAGTGTTCGACAAGTACGGCGTGGACGCCACGCGCCTGGTGCTCGCTTCGGTCGGGAGCACAGACACGCGCTGGAACGACAACCAGGTGGAGTCCTACCGCAACTTCGCCAACAAAATCTGGAATGCGGCGCGCTTCTGCCTGATGAATTCGGACGGGGCGAGCGTCAACCCGGACGCGTTCAAGACGGAAAATGGCACAGAGCTTCCCCTTCATGATCGCTGGATACTCTCGCGGCTCAACAAGACTGCGCGCGACGTTGACGCGGCCCTCGCACGCTACCAGTTTCACGAAGCTGTGCAGACGCTCTACCACTTTTTCTGGGATGATTTCTGCGACTGGTACATAGAGCTGACCAAGGCGGACGTCACAGGCGAGGAGGTATCGCCCGAACGCGACGCGGCGCGGAGCCGTCTCGTGACGGTGCTCGAACAGGCGCTAAGATTACTGCACCCTTTCATGCCTTACATCACGGAAGAGTTGTGGCAGCGCCTGCCCGGCGTGGACGAACAACTGCTACATTCCGCTTACAAGGGCGCGCGGCCGAGCATCATGCTGGCGGCTTACCCGCGGGCGGAAGCGGCTTTGATAGACGAGCGCGCGGAGGACAAGATGGCCGCGGTGATTGATCTTATCTCGCGCGTGCGCAACATTCGCTCCGAGCTGAACGTCAAGCCGGGCGATCGCGTGCGAGTGTTGGTCGGCGCTGGCGAAGAGAGAGCGCGGGAAGTGTTCTCGGCCAACCGGGACCAGATCGCGCGGCTGGCGCGTGCCTCCGAGGTCAGCATCGGTGAGCGGCTGGAAGCCCCGCGCGCCTCCGCACGCGCGGTGCTCGGCGGCGGAGCGGAGGTGGCCGTGCCGCTCGAAGGATTGATTGATTTCGCTCAGGAAAGGGAACGCCTGGCGCGCGAGCGCGAGAAGTTGCAGAAGGAGGCCGCCAAGCTCGAAGCGCAGCTCAGCAACCCGCAGTTTGCAGAGCGCGCGCCCGCCGAGAAGGTGTCAGAGACCAGGCAGCGTTTGAGCGACATAGCGCAGCGCACGGCAGCGCTCCAGCAGATGGCGGAGGCTCTGAAATGAACTGGCTAGACGACGGCGCACTCTTTTCGCAGATCGGCGCGTTTCTCAGCGAAGACCTGGGCCGGGGCGACATCACCACACAGGCCACCGTGACGCGCAACGCGCGCGCGCGCGGCCGCTTCCTGGCCAAAGAGCCGATGGTCGTTGCCGGGTTGGAGGCTGCCGAAGCGGTCTTCTCCACGCTCGACTCGCAGCAGCAGATAGAAGCCTTCGCCTCCGACGGCGAAGAGGTCGAGGCCGGGAAAGTCATCGCGCGCACGAGCGGGTTTGCCGACGTGCTGCTGGGCGGGGAGCGCCTCGCCCTGAATTTGCTGCAAAGGCTCTCGGGCATAGCGACCCTGACGCGCCGTTATGTGCGCGCCATCGAGGGGACGAACGCGCAGATCGTCGATACGCGAAAGACCACGCCGGGCCTGCGTATGCTTGAAAAGTACGCGGTGCTCTCGGGCGGGGCGCGCAACCATCGCTTCGGGCTGGACGACGGGGTGCTGATTAAGGACAACCACATCGCGCTGGCCGGGGGCGTCGCGGCTGCGGTCGAGCGCGCCAGAAAGGCTGCCGGGCATCTGCATAAGATAGAGGTCGAGGTCTCTTCGGAAAAAGATTTGCGCGAAGCCATCAAGAGCGGCGCGGACATATTGCTCCTTGACAACCTCAGCCCCGAAGAGACGGCGCAGAGGGTCGCGGTGGCGCGTGAGCTGGCGCCCCGTGTGACGCTCGAATCTTCCGGGGGCATCACGCTTGAGAACGTGCGCGCTTATGCGGAAGCGGGCGTGGACCTCATCAGCATCGGCGCGCTGACACATTCGGCGCGCGCCGTGGACATCAGCTTTAAGATTCAACCAGGGTGAGAAGCGGAACCGCGAGTGTGAGTCGGGCGTGTAAAGACCTTGAGCATCTTACGGTGATGCGTCAATTTGAAGGAGATTTTAACAGGGATGGACAGGATGAACAGGATAAAAAGCAAAGAAGGATTCTGCTTTCTTTCCTTTTCTTATCCTGTCTATCCTGTCCATCCCTGTTAATTCCTCACTTTATTTCAAACTGACTCACCATCCATCTTGCGGGATGCTTTGCGGCATCATTAGTGGTAGTCTTAAATTAACAACTTTGCGCTGGAGGTTTTCGTGATGCGAAGTGAGTTTAGTCGCCGGGTAGTGGTTGCGCTCGCACTTTTGTTGACGCTCGGCTTGTGCTTCGACGAGGCCACGGCGCAGAGAAGGCGCACCAGGCGTTCGCGCCGCATCACCAACCCGGTCGTCAGCAGCACGCAAATCGAGCCCGCCACGCAGCCGACGACTCCATCCACGGACCCGCAGATCATCAGCACGGCGGCAGATCAGCAACCCAGAGAGCAGAGCAGCACGCAGGAGGTCAGCGGCCAACTACCTTCCAGCACTCGCCGGACGAATCGCAGGCGCGACGTGACCGCCCCGGAAGAGGACCCCGATTCCATGCGCCGCACGGTCAACGAGCTCTCGAATCAGGTCACGAAGCTCTCCGACAAATTAACGCAGATGGAGCAGCAGCAGCGCACGCTCGTCGATATGGAGAGATTGTCGCGCGCCGAGCAGCGCGCCGAGAATTTGCGGACGCAGTTGCGCGACGTTCAGGAGAAGGAAGGCGTTTTGCAGGCGCGGATGGAGCAGATAGATTACAACCTTAAGCCTGAGAGCATCGAGCGCAGCGTCTCAACCTACGGCTCGACGCGCCCCGAAGAGGCGCGCGATGCCAGACGTAACCAGCTTGAGAGCGAGAAGGCCAGAACGCGCTCGCAGTTGGATTTGCTCGCCACCAGCCGCCAGCGCCTGGAATCGGCCATCGTCAACGCGGACCTTGAGGTTGATCGACTGCGCAAGCGCCTGGAAGATGCCGACGCGGGAACGCCGCAGCCGAAACCGCCCGTAGACGACAACACGGACGAGACGGAAGGGACGACCACGACCTCGCCGACGAATGCGCCTTCGCCGAACAACTCGACCCCGCCGCTCTGAGACCTTTTTGCACGACCAATCATGGGGACAATCGCACAGGCTGAACTCTATCGTTTAATCGGTGAGCGAAGCGCGCGCGGCGAGCGCGTCGTCGTCGCGACGGTTGCGCACACGCGCGGCTCCACACCGCAGCGGCGCGGCGCAAAGATGCTCTTTTTCGCGGACGGCGAGGTGGCAGGCACGGTCGGCGGCGGCTGCATAGAGGCGGAAGTCTGGGCCGAAGCGCGCGAAGCCATGCGAAACGGCGCGCCGCGCCTGCATCACTTCTCGCTGACGGCGGACGAGGCGAGCGAGGAGGGCATGGTCTGCGGCGGCACGATGGAGATTTTCATAGACGTGTGGGACCCGCCCGCGAAAGTTGAAAGAGAGCTGGAAGGGCAGAAAGAATTGCGTCAATCGTCCGAAGTGGTAAACTGATTGGCTCAACTGCAAGAGATGCTGGCCGTCGTCCTGCAAGCGGCCGCCACAGGGAGGTGACTATGGCCTCGTCTTTCATGGAGAATTACAAGGAGAAGCACCGGCACCCGCTGAACAGGCTCTCGCACAGCATCGGCATCCCGATGATCGTCCTCAGCCTGCCTCTCTTCTTCTTCAACTGGAAGTGGGCGCTGGCGCTCTTCGTCGTCGGCTGGATTTTCCAGTTCATCGGCCACGCGATTGAGGGCAACCAGCCCGCTTTCTTCAAGAACCCCATGTACCTGCTGGCCGGCCCGCTCTGGCTCCTGCACCGTTTGGGGAGCGCGCTCGGACTCTCCAAATCGCCCCCGGCACAAAAGCATAAAGGGTAAGGGTCCCTGCGCAGGGCGGCGCACGCCCCCCTGGAGTGGATGAGTGGATGCGTGGATGCACGACCCCGCTAAAGAGTCTTCACACGAAATCGCGCTGGCCGTCACACGCGTTCTGGAAAGAAGCACAATCGCGGCCCTCGCCACGCTCGTCGAAGCTG
>DATEMM010000523.1:0-8645 GCA_035275605.1 Pyrinomonadaceae bacterium | reverse complement strand
TCGTGGGGAGCGAGCTCGGTCAATCGTGTGCTGCGGTTTTTAATCAGGGTCACGGAGCCCGTGCTCGCGCCCTTCAGGCGCATCATTCCCCCGCTCGGGATGTTCGACATTTCCCCCATCGTCGTCCTGCTGCTGATACGGCTGTTTCAGGAGGCCATCGCCGGGACGCTCATACGCTAGGACAGTTTTCGGTTTCCGCGGCCGGAAGGAATGTTTGTTGATTCAATGTTCGGAGAAGGACGGCGCGCTTCTGTTCGCGGTGCGCGTCGTGCCGCGCGCTTCAAAAAGTACTTTGGTGGGAGAGCACGACGGCGCTTTAAAGGTTCGCGTCGCCGCCCCTCCGGTTGAGGGGGCGGCAAACGAAGAGTTGGTGCGGACGCTGGCCCGCGCCTTCAGCGTGGCGGTGCGCGACGTGGAGATTACGGGCGGCCACGCTTCAAAGCTCAAGCAGGTTCGGGTGACGGGAGCCACGCGCGAGAATCTTGAGAGGCTCGCGGTAAAAGATGATTAGGGCGCTTAACCCCCTGTGAACTTGCGAGTCGAGGTTGACGTACAAGGGGATTGACAGAAGAACGCGCCGTCATCCTCGACGACTTAATTTCCCCTGAAATAGTGCGGTCTTTCTCCAAAGACACGCAGCCCTCATAGCAGTTAAGGATTTTATGCAGTTCCGACTTACATCTCATTTGGAGGTTCTATGAAGATTCATTTTCGCCCGCTGGTTTCGGTGTCAGTGGCAGTGTTGCTGCTGGCGTCCAGTGCTTTCCGGCAAGCGTGGGCCGCTCCCGCTCCGCCTCCGGCGGAGACATTCAGCGTCCCCGTCACATACTTCAAGCTCCCGAACGGCCTCAAGGTCGTGCTCTCGCCCGACTCGACCGCGCCGACCGTGGCGGTCGCCGTCTACTACAAGATAGGGTTTCGCATCGAGCCGAAAGAGCGAACGGGCTTCGCCCACCTCTTCGAGCACATGATGTTCCAGGGCTCGCAGAACCTGGGCAAGATGGAGTTCATCAAGATGGTGCAGCAGAACGGGGGCATCATGAACGGCTCAACCCGTTTCGACTTCACCAACTATTTTGAGATCATGCCCGCGCACAAACTGGAGATGGCGCTCTGGGCCGAAGCCGACCGCATGCGCGGCCTCGCCATCACCCAGGAGAATCTGACGAACCAGCAGGGCGTGGTCGGCAACGAAGTGAAGGTCAACGTCCTCAACACGCCCTACGGCGGCTTTCCCTGGCTGGACATGCCGCAGTACGCCAACACCAACTGGTTCAACGCCCACAACTTCTACGGCGACCTCAAAGACATTGAGGCCGCGACGTTGAAGGACGTGCAGGACTTTTTTAGCACCTACTACGCGCCGAACAACGCCGTGCTGACCGTGGTCGGGGACTTCGACGTGGCCCAGGCCCGCAAGATGATCGAAAAGTATTTCACCAGCATCCCGGCGGCCAAGCAGGGACCCGCGCCGGACTTGACCGAACCGAAACAGACCGAAGAGAAGCGCGCCTCGAAGAAGGATCCGTTGGCCCGGCGGCCAGCCCTGGCCTTCGCCTATCACATGCCAGAGCGCAACACGCCCGAGTATTACGCGATGGGACTTCTCGACCAGATTCTTCTTCAGGGCGAAGACAGCCTGCTTTACCAGGAACTCGTCAAGAAGCGCGGCATCACGGCCAACGTTCCCGGCGGCATCAACCTGCTCGGCAACATGTTCAACTACAACGGCCCGATGCTCTGGATGGGATACCTCTTCCATGATAGCAACAAGTCGCCTGACGAGATTCTGGCCGCCGTGGACAGCGTCATGGACAGTGTTCAGTCCAAGCCGATTGACCAGAAGACGATTGATCGCGCGATAGTCAAACTGCGCTCAGGCTTCTACGACGTCATGACGCAGCTCAGCGGCTTTGGCCGCGCGGACCTGCTCTCAAGCTTCGCGCTCTTTGACGACAAGCCCGAGCGTATCAACATGCTCGAAGCGGAGTTTCGCAAAGTGACGCCCGAGGTGCTGCAACGAACGGCGCGCGAGTATCTGCGTAAGACTAATCGCACCGTTCTCACGGTCGAACCCGGAGCCGTCGCCAAGTAGCTCGAAGCCATCAGCCAGGGCTCTTTAGACAAGATGGAGAATTGAAGATGAAAAAACATTTAATGATTGCGCTCGTCCTGATCGCAGGGCTCCTCGCCGGGCCGACAGCGTCGTTCGCCCAGGAGAGGCAGAAAGAGAAACCGCCCGAGGGCGGAACGCCCAAAGCTTTTACGCTCCCGCAGAAACAGACCTTCACCCTGAAGAACGGGATGAAGGTAACGCTCGTCCCTTACGGCACTGTGCCAAAGGTGACGGTCAGCGCAGTGGTCCGCGCCGGCAACCTCAACGAAGGGGCCGACCAGGTCTGGCTCGCGAACATCACCGGCACCATGTTGAAGGAGGGGACATCCACGCGCTCTGCCGAACAGATCGCGCAGGAGGCTGCGCGCATGGGCGGCAGCATCAACATCGGCGTCGGCGCCGACCAGACCTCGGTCACGGGCGATGTGCTTTCGGAGTTCGGTCCAGACCTCGTCGCCCTGATCGGGGACGTGATCCAGCACCCGCTCCTGCCCGAGTCGGAACTGGCCAGAATGAAGAACGACCGTCTGCGCCAGCTCACCATCTCGCGCACGCAACCCGGCCCCATCGCTACGGAACGCTTCCGCCAGTTGCTCTATCCGAACCATCCTTACGGCCGCGTCTTCCCGTCCGAGGAGATGATTAACCGCTACACGATTGCGGACGTGCAGAAGTTCTACAAGGACAATTTCGGAGCCGCGCGCACGAATCTTTACGTGGCCGGGCGCTTTGACGCCGCGGCGATGCGTAAGGCGATCACGCAAGCCTTCGACGGGTGGCCGAGCGGCGCGGCTCCGGTCGAAAACATTCCAAAGCCGGTCGCGGCCCGCAGTCTCAACCTGATAGACCGTCCAGGGGCGGCGCAGTCAACCATTTACCTGGGCCTGCCTGTCGTCTACCCTGGCAACCAGGACTACATCGCGCTACAGGTGACGAACGCCCTGCTCGGCGGCTCGTTCGCCTCGCGCATCACGGCCAACATACGCGAGGCTAAGGGCTACACCTACTCGCCCAACAGCTCTGTCTCGACGCGCTTTCACGATGCCTACTGGTTGCAGGTGGCCGACGTGACGACGGCCGTCACCGGCCCATCGCTCAAAGAGATCTTCTACGAGATCGAGCGCCTGCAAAAAGAGCCGCCGACGGAGGCGGAGCTACTGGGAATCAAGAACTACCTGGCGGGCATCTTCGTGCTCCAGAACTCTTCGCGTCAGGGCGTCATCAACCAGTTGGCCTTCGTGGACCTGCACGGGCTGGACGACAAGTACCTGACGACTTACGTGCAGAAGGTCATGGCCGTCACGCCGAAGGACGTTCAGCGCATCGCGCAGACCTACCTGGTCGGCGATAAGATGACGCTCGTCGTCGTCGGCGACAAGAGCAAGATCGCGGAACAGCTCACGCCTTACGGCCAGGCTAACTGAAATTTCGGAATGCGGATTTCGGATTGCGGATTGAAAGAAAGTCGGTTTATTCTTAAATCCGCAATCCCGTTATCCGCATTCTACAATCGAAGGAATCTGGCTAGATGTCTGGACACTCGAAGTGGCATACGATTAAGCATAAAAAGGGCGCGCTCGATGCCAAGCGCGGCAAACTTTTCACCAAGCTGATTAAGGAAATACAGGTTTCGGCGCGCACGGGCGGCGGCGACGTCAACGCCAACGCGCGCCTGCGCAAGGCCGTCTCTGACGCCAAGGGCGCGAACATGCCCAACGACACCATAGACCGCGCCATCCGCAGGGGCACGGGCGCCGAAGATGGCGTCTCGTATGATGAGATAACCTACGAGGGCTACGGGCCGGGCGGCGTCGCCGTCATGGTCGATTCAATGACGGACAACCGCAACCGGACGGTCGCGGAGATTCGGCACATCTTCTCGAAGAACGGCGGGAACCTCGCGGCGGCCGGGGCCGTCGGCTGGATCTTCGAGAAGAAGGGTTACATCGTCGTGGACAAGGCCGCCAAGTCCGAAGATGAGTTGTTCGAGATAGTGACGGACGCGGGCGCGGAAGACCTGCGCGACGACGAAGACAACTTTGAGATCATCACTGCGCCCGCGGATTTCGACGGCGTGCTCGAAGCCGTCAAGCAGGCCGGCGTGGAGCCGCAGGTCGCGGAGGTCGAGATGGTCCCGAAAGAGTATAAGAAGCTCGAAGGCAACGAGGCCAAGCAGATGCTCAAGCTGATGGAGGCCCTCGAAGACCACGACGACGTGCAGAAGGTTTCGGCCAACTTCGACATCTCGGAAGCCGACATGGAATAAGGCTTACAGTGCGCGTTTTAGGGATAGACCCTGGAAGTGAGACGACCGGCTGGGGCGTGATTGAGGGCGAGGCCCGGCGCTACCGGCTGGTCGAGTACGGGACGATTAAAGCGTCTCCGCGCGAGCGCTTCTCTGCACGGCTCTTGAAAATCAGCGACGGCATAGAGGCGGTGATTGCGCGGCACAGGCCAGACGTCTGCTCCGTCGAAGAGGCTTTTTACGCGACGAACGTCAAGGTCGCGCTCAAGCTCGGACAGGTGCGCGGCGTGCTTCTGCTCGCGGCCGAGCGCGCGGGGCTGGAGATTGGCGAGTACAGCCCGCGCCTGGTCAAGCAGACGGTCGTCGGCTACGGCAATGCCGAAAAACATCAGGTGCAGGAGATGGTGCGCGTCCTGCTCTCGCTCAAAAGCGTGCCAGAGCCTCACGACGCGGCGGATGCGCTCGCCATAGCCATCTGCCATTTTCATCATGCCGGTGCGCAAAGTCGCCTCCAGGCGGCCGAGGCCCGCGTGAAGCTTTCATCTTTGTCGCCTGCGACTCGTCGCCGCCTCCTTAGATAACACCCCACCCACGCGGCGCAAACGAGCATGTCGCTCAATCAACCTCCACCCAATCTCACTTTAGGAGGGAGGACCATGCCTCTTCACATCTCAGATAATAGGGGAACAATTATCACAGCGGGTGTTATCGCCTGCTTCATGCTCGCAAACGCATCCATCATGGCCCAGCAGCGCCGCGCCCCTGAAGGCGGGCAGCGCGCCGTCGTAGTTGACGAGAGACTGGCCGCGCTACGCGACGCGCCGGACCTTTCGGCCAACCTCTTGCAGCGGATGAGCCGCGGGCGCGCAGTCGCCATACGTGGGGCCAGGCGCTCGCCCGACGGCGTCACCTTTTATCGCGTCTCGGTGACGAGGCGGACGGGCGGCTGGATACAGAGCGAGGCCGTGGTCTCGCTCGGACGCCCGCGCGACGACGAGCGCCTGTGGCGGCTGCTTCAGAACTCGGAGGACTTTGACAGAATAGTCCGCGCGCGCATCTTTCTGGACGTTTTTCAGAGGTCGCCGCTTCGCCCGGCGGTCCTGATGTTTTACGGCGAGGCGGCGGAGAAGGCTGCCGCCAAGCTCTCGCGCGAGGCCGCGCGGCGTCTGGACGAGAAGGAGATGACGGCGGGCGGCGCACCCGTCTTCAGCTACTTCCTCAACTACAACGGGCTCGACCGCTACAGAAGGCAGGGCATCACTTTCGTCTTCGACCGCGCGACGAAGCAGTTCCACTACGACGGCGCGAGCTGGCGCGAGATCATCAGGCGCTACCCGCGCAGCGCCGAAGCTGAGGAAGCGCGCAAGCGACTCGACGCCCTTCAACAGCCCCGTTAGGGGCGGAAGAGAATAGCCCAGGGCTTTAGCCCTGGGAACAGCGTGGGATAAAAGGTGAGCCCCGTAGGGGCGGCTGAATCAGTCGCCCCAAACGAGGCTCAGGGTATTTAGCATCTCACGTCGTACCGACATCAGGTATGCTAGTATAGGAGCAGCCATGAGCGAGCAAGATTCCACTAATAACCTCATTAAGTTCATTGCTACGACGGTCGAGACCATGCGCGACCAGATGGCGACGAAGAATGATGTCGCGCGCTTAGAGGCCAAACTGGAGGCCGAGATTGCCACTGTCCGCGGCGATATTGAGCAAGTACATCTGCGGCTCGATTCTATCGAGCGTGCGTTGCGGGCGCGGCCTTGACGCTATCGAAACGGAAGTGAGCAGGCTGCGCAGTGTGGTCTACCTCCTGGTCAAGGATAGGCCGGAGATGTTGCGCCTGCTCGGGCAGACGCCGCCACTCGGCGACGAGGGGCGCACGTAGCCTCTCTCTCATTATGACTCCCATCACAGTCGCCATCAGCGGTTTTTCATCGGACGCGGGTAAGACGACGCTCTTGTGCCAGCTTCTGCGGGTCTTCCCTGGCTGGGAGGCCATCAAGATCACGCGCGGGCATTACCGCTCGTGCGGCAAGGACCCGCACGCCTGCTGCGTCAGCCACCTCCTGAGCGAAGAGCCCGTCATTCGCTCCGGGCACAAAGAAACCTACACGCCCGGCAAAGACACAGGCCGCTACTGGGAGGCCGGGGCCTCCAACGTTCACTGGCTGATTGTGACCGACCAGCAGGTCGAGCGTGGGATAAAACTGGCGCTCGAACGCGTCCGCTCCCCAGGAGTCTTCATCGAGGGCACTAGCTTTTTGAAGTACCTGGAGGTCGATTTCGCTTTGATGGCCGCTCGCGCGCGGGGAGGTAAAATCAAGCCTTCGGCGCGCCGCGTGCTACAGAAGACCTCCGCGATTTACCTTCTCAAAGACGGCTTGGAGGACGGCGCGTCGTCGCGCGAACGCTTCGGCTCGTGGGCTAGGACTTCAGCCGACGCGGGCCTTTTGAGCAATCTTCCTGTTTACACTTCGGACGACCTCCCGCACCTGATCAGTCGCCTGCGCGAGATTCAAAGCGCGGTTGCCGCCTGACGCACAAGGTACGCCGGCAGACATTACTTGCCGCTTTCCACACAGCCACTGTGCCAGCCCCGAGCGGAATTATCTTTTTAAAGTTTCCGACACAAAAAGAGTGTTGCAAAATCCGCCGCGCGCGGTTAGATTGTGCGCGGTTCTACCACAACAACAACAAGGTGGAGGTTTCCCCCATGCTAGAAGGGTGCGCCTCTACGTCATCATCAACGCGGAGGTAGATAAAGTGCCGACCGGAACATGCCCTGAGTGCGAAGCTGACGTCCATGTTGATACGGACGCGGACAAAGGCGACGTGGTCTCCTGTGAGGAATGCGGGACCGACCTGGAAGTCGTCGGGCTCGACCCCGTCGAACTGGACATTGTCGAAGAAGATGATTTCAGCGACGAAGACGACGAAGAGGATGAATTCTGAAAGGCAGTGGTCAGTGGTCGGTGGTCAGTGGCCAGTAAAAAGCATTTGTCTTTAACTGACCACCGACCACTGACCACTGACCACTGCTTACTGCCCGCTGCTCTGATACCCCGGACGACTTTGGCGAATGGTCAGGCCGCGCGGCGCTTCCACGCGAATGGTGTGGAAGCGTCCGTCGCGGCGTTTCTCTTCGGGCGGGTAGAAGGCCAGCACGTAGGCGCTCTCGACCTCTTCGGCCAGCGCGCGAAAGAGCGGCTCGAAATCCCTGTCGGTCGCGTAGGCGCTCGTTCCCCCTGTCTTCTCGGCCAGGCCGCTGACATCCAGCGGCGTCGGCAAAGGCTGGCGCTCGGTCGAGACCAGGAGTCTTGAAAACGAGGGCAGTGTCACCGTGTAGACGCTCACGTCCGCCACGTTGGCGCGCTCAATCACCGTCCGCGCCGAAACCGTGTCGCCGACCGGAAAGCCGTCCGTCACCACCACGACCGCGCGCTTCATCAGGCGGCGCTCGCGCGTGCGCGGGGCCTGGCGCACGAGCAGGCGAATCGCGTCATCAACCGCGTCGTAGGTGTGCGTCGAAAGTCCGTTCGGTTCCGACGGCAGGCGCGCGAAAGCCCGCTCCAGTTTCTGCTGGTCGCTCGTGAAGGTCTGGAGCGTTTTGACGTTCATCCCGAAAGTCATCACGGCCAAGAGCGACGAGCGGTCGGCCACCATGCGCCTGGAGAAATGGCCCATCGCGAGTTGCAGTCGCCCCATCTCCTCGGACGTCATGCTGCCCGAAACGTCCAGCGCGAAGACGATAGCCACCGGGCGCGGCTTCCCGCTGCGCCTCTCGACGTTGTAGAAGGCGATGGGGCGTTCGGCGTTGTCATCGTAGAGCTTGAAATCTTCCGCGCGCAGTCCACGCACCGGCTGCCCCTGCGCGTCCGTCACCGTCACGTCCACGGTCACAAGGTCCGTATCAATTCGCAAGACCTCGTCGGGCTCGTCTTGTTCGGGGGGCGGGAGGGCGCGGCGCGGGCGCTGCTGTTCCTGCGGCGGCACGGTTTGGGCCAGAGATGGCATTGGCACAAGCGCGCCGCCAACCATCGCCAGACAACAGAGACTGATCGGTGCGAACCCGCGGCAGTGCCTGCCGACGAGCGTTAGCAATCTGCTGTAAAGGAACATAAGTGATGGAAACCCGGAACCACAGGCTTTCGTGCGAGCCGCTCAGCTTGCTATCGGCCCGTCCTTACTTAGCCTGGATTGTATCATCAAGGCCGCCGCGCACACGAGAGCCACTCGGCCGCATGCAGCCTGCACCGAGCGAATCTGAGAGACTGCCACGGTCAAAACACC
>DATEMM010000522.1:0-2728 GCA_035275605.1 Pyrinomonadaceae bacterium | reverse complement strand
GAGCGCGAGCAACTTCTCGCACGCGAGCACGCCGCGCGGGCCGAGGCCGAGAGGGCCAACCGTCTCAAGGACGAGTTCCTGGCGACGGTTTCGCATGAGCTGAGGACCCCGCTCAACGCCATCCTCGGGTGGTCTCAACTGCTGGCGCACGACAACCTGAACGAAGCCATGATCGCGCGCGGCATCGAGACCATCGAGCGCAACGCGAAATTGCAGGCCCAGCTCGTCGAAGACATACTGGACGTGTCGCGCGTGATTACGGGCAAGCTGCGGCTGGACATAGTGCCGGTTGATATTGCTTCCGTCATCAACTCGGCCGTGGATTCCGTGGAGCTGGCGGCCAACTCGAAAGGCATTCGGTTGGAAGTAACGCTCGACCCTTCGGCTCGGCACGTCCTGGGAGACGCGAACCGCTTGCAGCAGGTCGTCTGGAACCTGCTGTCTAATGCCATCAAGTTCACGCCTTCGGGCGGATGCGTTTGCGTGCGGCTGGAACGTTCGGGCTCGGAAGCTGAAATCAGCGTGAGCGACACTGGGCAGGGCATCGGCTCCGATTTTCTTCCCTTCGTCTTCGACCGCTTCCGCCAGGCCGACTCGACGAGCACGCGCGCACACGGCGGCCTCGGCCTGGGGCTGGCGATTGTGCGCCACCTGGTGGAACTGCACGGCGGCACGGTCCACGCGCAAAGCGAGGGACAGGGGCTGGGCGCGACTTTCACCTTCAAGCTCCCACTAGCGCCCAGGCAGGGCCGGGCCAAATCTCGACGGAGAGCAATCGGAGACAGGGAGGCGGCTCGGCGGCCTTAAAGCCTCGGAGCGAGAATTTCCGGCGATTTATAGTGACCCTTCTTTATTGCCCGCGAGCAGTCAATGTTCGCGGGCAATAAACTTGTTATCCGGATGAATTCATAACTCTTGAAATAAATCTGTCTTTGGAGCAGAATAGTCGCCGCTCGAAGAGGTTTTAAAATCTCAACCTGCTCATGGGTTAACGCCTACCGCAGTTGCAGGTTCTCACCATCCGAGTCTCTACGCGGAGACAGGCCCCGTCCCGGACACGCCAACAGCCATACCGGGCAACGTCGGTTCGGACTTAATCTTTAGTTTGACAAAAAAGGGAACGCATATGCCGAACGCCCGTCAAGGAAAAGTGCGCAATCGTTCGTCTCGAAAGAAGCGTGCAGCAAAGAAGCATGCAGCGCCCGAAGCGAGTTACGCTGCCGACGCCCCGCCCATAGACGTGGGCAGCAGTATCTTCCCGGTATCGACAACGGTCCCGCCGCCTGTGACGCGCCCGCTCAAAGCTTACGCCTTCGACCCGAGCCTCGGTCGCTTCGTCGGAAACGAGATGACCATCGAAGTGAGGTACGAGAAACTGCTTCCGGGCCCCATCGGCAAGCGGGTCGCGGTCATCGACTACGACGGGGCCAATCAGGTCTTTTATAAGCCGGTTAACCTGGATGACCCGAGCCTGCTCATCCGCGGCGGGCTCTCGCCGACCGAATCCGATCCGCGCTTTCACCAGCAGATGGTCTACGCCGTGGTCAGCGAGACCATTCAGCATTACGAGGCGGCGCTCGGGCGGCGCATCCGCTGGCGTTTGGAAGAGCGTCTGCCGGATGAGAACGGGGAGATGCCGAAAGGGGCGCAGCCCGGCGACATCTACCGCCTCAACCTGCACCCGCACGCGATGATTTCGGCCAACGCCGCTTACTCGCCTTCGGCCAAGGGCATCCTCTTCGGCTACTTCCGCGCCAGCGAGAAGGACCCTGGGCGAAACCTCCCGGGACAGATGGTCTTCACCTGTCTTTCGCATGACATCATCGTCCACGAGACGACGCACGCGGTGCTCGACGGCCTCCGCACTTACTTTTCCGAGCGGACCAATCCGGACGTCCCGGCCTTCCATGAAGCGTTCGCAGACCTGGCCGCGCTCTTCCGTCACTTCTCGCACAAGGAGGCGCTGCTCGACACCATACAGAAGACGGGGGGACGCCTCTACCAGTATCACCTGCGGCCCGACGCCGACATCGCCGACGACAGTGATGACGACGACGATGACGATGGAGGGACGAGAATCCAGTCCCAGATCAAGACCGATAACCCACTGGTCGGCCTGGCACAGCAATTCGGCGAGGCCCGCGGGACGGGCAGAGCCCTACGCTCGGCCCTCAGCGTTAAGCCCGACCCGACGCTGGTCAAGGACCCGGACCTAGAACCGCACGAGCGCGGCTCCATCCTCGTCTCTGCAGTCTTCGACGCTTACTTCACCATCTACCTGCGGCGCACCGCTGATCTCTTTCGCATCTTCCGCGCCAGCGGCGGCGACATTAGCTCGATCGAGTTGTCCGGGTCGATGGCGAACATGCTGGCAGAGGTGGCCAGCCGCACGGCCGAGGACTTCTTCCACATCTGTGTCCGGGCCATAGACTACTGCCCGGTCGTGGACATCACCTTCGGCGACTACCTGCGTGCCCTCATCACGGCCCACAGGGATTTTTACCCGGCCGACAAGGAGGGCGTGCGCGACGCCTTCATGCAGGGGTTCCGCCTGCGCGGCATCCTCCCCGAAGATGCGCAGTACTTTTCCGAAGAGGCCCTGTGCTGGCCGCAGGTGCCGGCGGGCATGCTGCCGCTCGTCGAGGGGCTCATTTTCGGGGACCCCAACGGCCTGACCAGGGACGAGAAGAATCACAACGGCGAAGTCCTGCGGGCTTACGCCAGGAAG
>DATEMM010000521.1:0-5415 GCA_035275605.1 Pyrinomonadaceae bacterium | reverse complement strand
TTTCGGGACGACGACTCAAGCGACGCCTCTAAGAGACGGATGGCGGCACAGGCGGGAAACAGCACGCGCGGCCGGGCGAGGATGTTCCGCGCCCTGTCGCACCGAAACTTCAGGCTCTTCTGGGCGGGCGCGTTCCTCTCTAACACAGGGACGTGGATGCAGGCGGTCGCGCAGGGGCTCCTGGTCTACCAGTTGACCAGCTCGCCCTTCTGGCTCGGGCTGGACGGCTTTATGGCCACCGCCCCTGGGCTCGCGCTCACATTGCTCGCGGGCGTCTTCGCGGACCTGGTTGACCGCAGGCGTCTTCTGCTCTTCACACAGGTTGGCGCGGGACTATCCTCACTCACCCTCGCCCTGCTGATCATGACGGGAGTCGTCCACGTCTGGATGATTCTAGTGCTCTCGTTCGTCACTGGCTGCTGCTTCGCCATCGCCGGGCCATCGTACCAGGCCATCACGGTTGACTTAGTCGAGCGTGAGGATTTAGCCAACGCGATTGCGCTCAACTCCACGCAGTTTCAATTCTCGCGCGTCGTCGGGCCCACGCTCGCCGGGGTGGCCCTCAAGGTCTTCGGCCTCGCCGGGTGCTTCTTCGCCAACGCCGTTTCGTTTGTCGCCGTCATCGTCGCGCTGATGATGGTGCGGTTCGACCGCGCAGAAGCGTCGCCCGCGCCTGCGCACTCGGTCAGGGACAGGCGGGCTGTCTGGCACGATCTGGTCGAGGGGGTGCGCTACGTCCGCCGTCGCCGTCGCGTCTTCATGCTGATTATGATTTCCGGGATGACCAGTCTCTTCGGCGCTCCATATCTTTCGATGATTCCGGTCTTCGCGAAAGATATTTTCCACATGGATCAGGACGGGAACGCCCTGCTGATGGGGATGTCCGGCGCGGGCGCTTTCGTCGGCGCGCTGGTGCTAGCCTACCTCGGCAACTTTAAGTACAAGGGCTGGTCCGTGTTGAGCGGCGCGTTCGGGTTCGCGCTCTGTCTGATTGGGTTCGCCTTTTCAAGGGAGCTCTGGATTTCGCTCGCCTTCATCTTCGGGATGGGCTTCGCCATCGTCAGTTGCGTGGCGGTCATCAACACTCTTTTGCAGCAACTGGTGACGGACGAGATGCGCGGGCGCGTGATGAGCATGTTCATCCTCTCCTTCATCGGGACCATGCCCATCGGGAACCTCATCGCCGGGGCGGCCGCAGAGCGTTTCGGCGCGCGCTACACGCTCGCCACGGGCGGCGCCATCATCGCCATCTTCATCCTCCGGGTGGCCTGGCGCAACGAACGTTTGCGCGAACTCCGTTAGGGGATAGAATTTCAGGCCGATTCTTCCGCAAGAAAGGCGCGCGCGAGCCGTTCCTAGCCCAACGCACTGGATTCACCTTGCGCCTTTAGGAGCCTTCAAAGGAGAGAGCCATGAGAAAAGTTTCCATCTGCCTGATGCTGATTCTGCTGGTTTTGGGAGCATCGGCCGCGGTTTCCGCACAGGGCGTCATCGTCCCAGGCCCGTGCACACGCTGCCCCAGGCCGCCCCGCCCCGTACAGCTTCCTCGCGCCCTGCCCGTCAAATCCGTCAAGCTCGACACAAAGATTGCCGGACAGGTCGCCACCACGCACGTCGAGCAGATCTTTCGCAACGACACGGACGCCGTCCTCGAAGGCACTTATATCTTCCCCATCCCGGAAACGGCCTCGATCATCGAATTCGCCATTTGGGACGGGGACCGCAAACTGGTCGGCGAGGTGCGCTCGCGCGAAGAGGCACGCCGCATCTACGACGAAATCGTCCGCCGCCAGCGCGACCCCGGACTGCTCGAATACGCCGGCAAAGACCTTTTCCAGGCCAGCATCTTTCCCATCCCGGCGCACTCGGACAAGAAACTGGAGCTGACCTACACGCAGGTCCTACAGGCGGAGTCTGGCACAGTCTCCTATCGTTACCCGCTCGGAACGGGGCGCAACCTGGCTACGGTTGGCGACGTTTCGGGCCGCGTAGAGATTGACGGCAAGGAGCCGGTCCGCAACGTCTATAGCCCCAGCCACCAGATTGACCTCGCTCACCACGGCTCGCGCACGGCGCGTCTTTCGTTTGAGGCGAAGGCCGGGCAGGTGCCGCAGGATTTCCAGCTCTTCTACACCATCTCGCGCGAAGACTTCGGGCTCTCGCTCCTGACGCACCGCGAGCCGGGCAAGGACGGCTACTTCCTGATGATGCTCTCGCCCAAAGACGACTGGTCCGAGACCGAGTACGCGGCCAAAGACATCGTCTTCGTGCTCGATACCTCCGGCTCCATGAACGAGGAAGGGAAGATGGAGAAGGCGCGTGCGGCGCTCCTTTTCGGCGTCAAGAGTTTGCGCGATACGGACCGCTTCAACGTCATCTCGTTCGCCGGTGAAGAGCGCCTGATGGAGAGCGGGCTGATTCAGGCAGACGCCGCGGGCCGCGCACGCGGCGAGGCTTTCGTTAATAAACTGCGCGCCACCGGCGGCACGAACATCAACGACGCCGTCCGCGCCGCGCTCAGACAGTTTGGCACAAGTGACCGCCCGCGAATGCTCGTCTTCATGACGGACGGGCTGCCGACGGTGGGCGAGACGAACATCTCACGCATTATCGAGAACGTGCGCGGCTCACGCGTTCAGGGCGTGCGTCTCTTCACCTTCGGCGTCGGCTACGATGTGAACACTGCGCTCCTGGATAAGCTCGCGGCCGACAACGGCGGCGTCGCCGATTACGTCGAGCCGAAGGAGAATCTGGAAGTCAAAGTCTCGAACTTCTTCACCAAGATTAACTACCCGGTGCTGACGGACCTGGCGCTCAACATGGGCGGCGTGGACACAGACCTGATTTACCCGCGCAATTTGCCGGATTTGTTCAAGGGCACCCAGATAACTCTGATCGGGCGCTATCAAAACGATGACGACCTGCGCCGCATCAACGTGGCGTTGACGGGCAAGACCGGGCACGCGGCTCGCACCTACACGTTTGAGAATCTGCGCTTTCCCTTGAGGGAAGACGACAACGATTTCCTGCCCCGGTTGTGGGCGACACGCCGCGTCGGCTGGCTGATGGAGCAGATACGCACCAACGGCGAGCAGAAGGAGTTGCGCGACGAGATCGTTGACCTCGGCACGCGCTACGGCATCGTCACGCCCTACACTTCGTACCTGGCGCTGGAGCAGGGCGCGGTGGTAGGGGCGGACGACGGCGTTGCTATTACCGATAGCGCCGAGAGCAACCGTCGGGTAGCGAGGAGCCGTCCGGCGTCGCCTAGCAACGCCCCGCTCGTTTTCGGTGCCGGGCGCGGCGGCGCGCCGCCTGAGGCTGCGAAAGCCGCCACGGGCGCTGTGGCCGTCCAGCAGAGCAAGCGCGACCGCGCACAGCAGGAGATCATGACGCTCTCCGACGACAAGGACACCACGTCCTCCGTCCTGCGCAACGTCGGCTCCAAGACCTTCTACCTGCGCGACGGCGTGTGGACGGACTCGGAGTTCAAGGCGGACGCTCGCAGGCCCGAAACGAAGCTCACTTTCGGCAGCGACGAATACTTCGCCCTTCTCAAGCGAGAGCCGCGGCTGGCGGAGTTCTTCGCTCTAGGCGAGCGCGTCCTGGTCGTTTACGACGGGCGTGTTTACCGGGTCGAAGCGGCCCCATAAAAAGGGCGCGCGCGGTTAAAGACGAGACGCGGCGAAAGGCAGTAAGGGCGGCCCTGGCGCACTGAGAAGGCGGAACAAAAATTATGTGTTCCGCCTTCAGCGCGGGCCGCCCTCACTGCCTCCAATCTTTCGCCGCGTCTCGTCTTGTCTTGTGCGCCTGACTTCGTGTACAAAAGTGAGAGCAGCGGGCCGCAAAAATCCCGGCACGAGAATCGTCCCTTATCTGTTTATGAGAAGCATCCCCGGTAAAAATTTACTGAACCTGGCCTGCTTAGCCCTTCTTCTGGCGCTGTCGGCTCCGGCCTCGCGGGCGCAGGTCGGCTGGGTATCTGTTCAGAGCGGCGCAGCCGGGCAGGACTTGAACACGGTCCACTTCAGCGACGCCAAGCGCGGCTGGGTCGCAGGCGACGGCGGCTTCGTCAGCCGCACCGTTGACGGTGGGCAGACCTGGGCGCGGCAGACGGTTGAGACCAAGGACGCCGTCAACGACATCTACTTCCGTAATAAAGATAACGGCTATTTGCTGGCCGGCAACAGCATCTTCCAGACAGAAGACGGCGGGCAGACCTGGCGCGAGTTGAGGCGCTACTTCGCCTCGGATTTCGGCGGGGCGACGCCGGAGCTTTACAGCGTGCGCTTTTCCGGGAAGAAGAGGGGCTGGGTGGTCGGCTCCATCAGTAACAACGATGGCGTGGTGTTGGACAGCCTTGTCATCTACACCGACGACGGGGGAAAGTCCTGGCAGAGGCAGAGGGTTCCGACCAAGCAGGAGTTGATTCACGTCGATTTCGCGGACGAAAAGCGCGGCTGGATTGTGGGCGTCGGCGGCACTATCCTGCACACGGAGGACGGAGGCGAGACCTGGTCCGAGCAGCTTTCGCACACGAAAGCGACGCTCTACCATGTGGATTTTCGGAATGCAGAGGTGGGCTGGGCCGTTGGCGAGCGGGCGACCATCCTGCGCACCGCTGACGGCGGCGTCAACTGGCTGGCGGTCGAAGCCCCGGTGCGCGCCACTTTCCTGAGCGTGGAGTTCCCGGACGAAACTTCCGGCTGGCTGGTCGGGCGCGGCGGCGTAATCCTGCGCTCGGACGACGGCGGGCGCACCTGGATTCAGCAGGAGAGCAAGACGAAACAGCACCTTTTCGCGCTTTTCATGGATAAAAAGAGGGGCTGGGCCGTGGGCGGCAACGGAACCATCTTGCAGTACGAGAGGTGAGATGGGCGGCGGGCAACCGCAGGGGCTCGGCCGGACATCTGAAGATTTGCAAAGTTACCCTGAAGAGAAGCCGCCGGGGAAAAGCGGCTGGGTAACATTCGATTCCTCCTGTGATTCCGCCCGGCGTGACGAGCCTCATGCCGGGCGGCTTTTTTGTTTCAAAGCCTGGCGTTTAGCTGGGCTTTTCGTTAATCATTCCGCGCAACTCCGCCCGCAGGCGCTCGATCTCGGCGAGCTTTTGCTGCACGCGATCAAAGAGGGCGGATTGCGTCTTGATGCCTTCGTCAATCAGGTAAGCGGCGGCCTCCGCGCGGCTGCGAAAGACGCCCGCCTGCACAAGCTGTTCCAACTTGTCTTGCGCTTCGTGCGAAACCTTTACGGCCACGACGTAATCGTCTTTGGCCGCCATGGCTCGCTCTATTGTGCGACTGATGTCGCGTCCGATGGCGCTCAGTGATTCGGGAATGCGCGAGGCAATCTCGCGCACGGAAGAGGAGGCGCGCCGCTCCTGGTGCTGCTCTTCTGGCTCATCCTCGCGCAACA
>DATEMM010000520.1:0-6324 GCA_035275605.1 Pyrinomonadaceae bacterium | reverse complement strand
CAGGCTGTAAATGCTCCTGAAAAGCCGGGAACGCTCGTTGCAATCGTCGGTTCCCTGCGCGAATTGTCGCGCGCCCGTAAGCCAGTAAACTTCAGACAGAGGAGCAGCAAACCCTGCATGAGTAATTTTCTGAGAGCAGCTCTCGTGATCGCCTGCCTGACAATCGCGCTCGGCGGGTGCGTCAACCAGCCCGCGAACGTCGCCAACAACAGTCCCGTCAACAACGCTTCGCCCACTCCGCAGGCTACCCCCGCGACCGCGCAAGCGAACGCCGCGGACGAAAGTGCTCTGCCCGTCACCCTGCCCGTCCTGGACGCATTCTTCGCCGACGACAGTTTCGCGGGGGAGCTAAAGTCCAGGCTGCAACTGACGGACGAGCAGGTCGCGAAGCTGCGCACGATGGCGCGCGAGGAGACCTCGAAGCTGCGCGAGACGGACGCGGACGATTACTCCGGCACGACCTCAGCCGCGCGCACGCACGCCGCGGAGCAGATCAAGGCGATTGTCGGCGAGGAGAAGGCCGGGCAGCTCGCTAACTTTTTGCGCCAGCGCTGGGGTGGCACAACCGACAATGATAACTCCGCTGACAACGCGTCGGCGCACGCCGCGAATTCCAAGCTCAACGCCGTGCCGACCGATTCGCGCATCGTCGTCAACACGCCGGCCTACCGGATGGATGTTTTCGAGAACGGGAAGCTCGTGAAGTCTTACAAGGTCGGGATAGGCTATCCGGAGTTCCCGCTTCCCACAGGCATGCGCAAAGCCAGCAGCATCATCTTCAACCCGACGTGGACCGCGCCGGACGAGCCCTGGGTCGAATCCGCGAACAAGGTCAAGCCGGGCCAGAAGATAGAGGCCGGGAGCAAGCTGAATCCCCTGGGACCGATCAAGATTCCCATCGGGCTGCCTTCGCTCATTCACGGCGGCAAGTCTCCGGCCAAACTCGGCGGCTTCGCCTCGCACGGCTGCGTCGGATTGACCACGCCGCAGGTACAGGACTTCGCTCGCCTCCTGGCCCAATTGAGCGGGACCGAATTAACCCCGGAGCAGATCACCGCTTACGCCAAAAATCCGACTGAGACGAAGGACGTTAAGCTCGGCCGCCCCGTCACGGTCGAGTTGCGCTACGAGACAATCGTCGTCGAAGACGGAAAGCTACACATCTACCGCGACGTTTACGACCGCGACACCAACACGGAGGAGAATCTGCGCTCGGTGCTTGCCGCCTACAACGTGACGCTCGAACAACTGAGTGAAGAGGAGCGCACAGCGGTGATGAAAGCCCTGCAAGAGATGTCGCGTGACGCCACGGGCAAAAGTGATGAGACGAAGACAGCCCAGAACTCCAACGCGTCTGCGGAACCGGCACAGGGCAAGACTACTAATAAGAACGAGAACAAGAAGACGGATAACGCGGACGCTCGCGTGACGCGCGCCGTCAAGGGCAAGAAGGAGATCGTCATAGAGTTGGCCGCGCTCGCGGGCAAAGGCTACCCGGCCGCGGTCGAGCTGGATACCGGCAGCGGCGCGAAGAAGCAGCCGGCGGCGACGACTCCCAAAGGAAAGCGGTCGTAACCGGAGTCAATCATGCGAAGGCTCTGCAAAATCTTCTTCATCATGCTGGTGCTCGTCTGGGGCGCAGCCGGGCTGCGACACGCTCAGGGACAGCGCGGCGTAGACGACCGACAGTGGCAAGAGGCTGACCCCGGCAAATCGCTTGAGATTTTCGAGACGGGCGACGAGACCGCTTCAACGCCGTCAAGAATAGGTTGGATCGCCAGCCAGATGGCGACCTGGACGCAGGATTACGAAACGGAAGAATAAGCCGATTGCGGAATAAGCTGATTGCGGATTTGGGATTTCGGATTGCGGATTTAAGAAGAGGGCGGCTCGCTTTTGGCTCGTCTTTTCAATCCGCAATCCGAAATCCGCATTCCGCAATCTAAAGGGTTGCAGCTTCGCAGGAATCCAGCACGGGGGCATCTTCTTCGACGGCTTCGCCCCGGCCCTCGCCGTAGTAGGGGCGGCCCGACTGCATCGCCTCAAAGTATTCCGTGATGCGGTCCAGAATCTCCGTCACCGAGTGCGAGTGGTAGATGGTCGTGCGAAAGAGTGCGCCCCCTTGCAGGCCGCGCGTGAACTGACCCGCGAGCTGCTTCATCTTGCCGATGGCCGCCATCTCCGGCATGTCGTCTTGCAGCATCTCGAAATATTCCAGGAGCACGGCGCGCTTCTCTTCGAGCGTCGGCTGGAAAACCTCGCGCCCTGAGAGGGCGTCCTCGACCTGCCGGAAAATCCACGGGTTCGCCATCGCGCCGCGTCCGATGAGGATGCCATCGCAGTTGGTCTCGCGCCATCGCGCAAGGGCATCCTCCACGCTGACGACGTCGCCGCTTCCGGAAACTGGCACACTCACGGTCTCTTTAATCTGCCGCACCAGGTCCCAGTCGGCGCGCCCCTTGTAGCCCTGCTCCTTGGTCCGCCCGTGCAGAGCTATGTGCTCCACGCCACAGGCTTCGGCCAGTTTGGCCGTCTCGACCGCGTTAATCGTGTGGTCGTAGAAGCCCGCGCGAATCTTGATCGTCAGCGGAATCGTGATCGCCTTCTTGATCTCTTTCAAAATCTCTTCGAGGCGCGGGTAGTCGCGAAGCAGCCCCGAGCCGCCGCCGTGCTTGACGACTTTAGGCGCGGGGCAGCCGCAGTTGATGTCCAGGATGTCCGCGCCGACCTCTTCGGCCATCTCGGCGGCCATACGCATGCGCTCCGGCTGCCCGCCGAAAATCTGCACGGCGAAGGGGCGCTCCTCCTCGAAGAAGCGCATCTGCCTTTTCGATTTCGGGTTGTGGCGCGTCAGCCCCTCGACGGAGATGAACTCGGAGACGGTCATGCCCACGCCCCCGCGCCTTTTGAGCAGGCGACGGAAGGAGATGTCCGTCACGCCCGCCATCGGCGAGAGCACGAGCGGCGGGTTGATTTCGATGTCACGAATTTTGAATGGCTTGAAAGGCAAAGCTCTCTCGCTCCGACTAATAAAGGTTGAAATTATATTCGATCTGGATGTACTGCGAAACGGGCCGCCCATCCTTCTCCGCCGGGAAAAATCTAAGGCAGAGTGCAGCCTCCAGCGCCTTTTCGGTGAGCCCGTCCTTCAGGCCCGAGACCACCTTGACGTTACTTAATCGACCGTCCGCTCCGAACACGCACCGCAGGACGACCGTGCCGTGAACCTTATCCCGCCGGGCCTCGTTCGTGTATTGCGGGTCCTGCCACCACACGATGAAAGCTCTGCGAGAAACCTCTTTCGAGCTGAAAATCTGGCCCTGCGCTTCGAGGGCGTCGGGTCCGCCCGAGCCGAGTCCCCTGGCCTGTAGGAGGTCATTGACGTCCAGTACTTGCCCTGTAGCCGGCACAGTAATTTTATCGCCCAGGAGCAGGGAAGAAAGAAAGCGGGCGACCGCCGCATTGTCTTCAGTCAGGCTGGCCACGGTTATCAAATAAACATGCCGCCTGGTGACGAAGGAGAGCTGCTTGCCATAAAATTGGTCGTTCAAGATGCGGTACTGCTTACCGCTGAAGCCGCTGATCTCGGGCTCGCTCTCAAAATTTTTCTTCGGGCGGAGCGCGTTGCTCAAAGTATTAAATATTCTTTTGGGCTCACTGGCCCTGTATGACTCAATGGCGAAAATGAAGCCCTCAGAGTAGCCGCTGTAGCTACGATGCATTAAAACTTTCTCGTCACTCCCGAACACCAGGTAATCTTTCCCGAGCTCAATTAAGGTCGGCTCGACCGGCGTCAGAATAGAGAACTCTTCGCCTGGCGGATTTACCCTCTTCCACTCTGTCTCCTGCTTACCATAGTTTGAGAAATATTCGGGTGCCGGGACTCCGCCATTTCCTCCCCACGCCGGGACCGCACCGCCCGCTGACATCAACAGGGCCAGGAAGAGACAAATATTCAGGGCCGAATTTAACCTGTTCCTCACTGACCTGGCGTCTTTCCTCATCACCTCTAAAATGGTTTGCCGCTCTCGCGAACCGAATCCTCCGGCCTTATCTTCTGGAAATCATCAGAGTCGCCACGTAATCCCTCTTCCGGATGCCTCTGCCCTTCTTCGGGTACGGGTTGAGCTTGACCAGCTTGACCTGATAGCCCCTGTAAGCGCTCTCCTTCGGCTCCACGCCCGTATTCAAATTCAACCAGGCGGCGCGGCTTCTCCCCCTGGTTAATCTGAGAGCCACTCTGGCGTTACCGGCCCAGATGCACTCCACACCCTGCGGGCAGCGCGAGTCTTCCGCGACGCGGCTGAAACTGATCATCAGTCCTTCGTCTCCCACCCGCGCATCTTCGCCGACCCTGATCTCGAACTCCTGATCGAGCGCGACCCTTTTAACCTTGACTGCGGGCGTCGCAGGGATGAGCGTGCTCGTCAAGACAAGTAAGAGCGGAAAGATAGCCGACATCATCTTTTGTGCCTCCTCAAAGTCTGCCTTAAAGACTGCAAAGACCGCCTGGGCTAAGAAGAGTAGAAGTAACTCAGACAGAGATTACGGAGCCTTGCGCGCCGCTGGCCTCGCCCGTGGCTTCCGGCTCCTGCGGCGCGACCTGTTTTTCGCCGCTCTCAAGTTGCTGAACGATGCGCGCGTACTGTGCCGCCTGTCGCGAGGCCGTGCGAGCCAGCCCTATGTCGCCGCGGCTCATGGCTTCGAGCGCGGCGTCGCCGAACGACTGTGCCGTTTCGCGGTAATGATTAATCTGCTCCAGCAAGTATTGATCCATCGTTCATCACCTGGGCCAAACTCCGACAATCTTTGTGACCGCTCTCTCTCAGTGTCCATTGACACGGGGCGGAGAGTTCCTCTAGCTTCTTTCAGGTAGCGGATTATAGCAATGCAACATAAGCTGATTCAAAGCGTCGGCATCGCGTGGACCCTTCTCTTCGCGACCTTCGTCATCTGGATTTACGCCACGGAGCCGCGCAACCTGAAAGAGGTGACGGCGGGAGCGCAGGCCGCGACCGGAACTTACTCGATCGACCAGCCCAGGTTCGACGCGGCCCTGGACCTCTTCCACCGTGAGCAGTTTCGCGCGGCGCGCGACGAGTGGGGGCGCGCAGACCCTGGTCGCATGGACGCGCGCACGCAGTTCTACATCGCCTACGCTTTTTACCGCGAAGGGTGGGGGCGCGTCTACCACGACAACGCCCTCTTTCAGCAGGGGCTCGAAGCCGTCAACCGCGCCATTGAGCTGGCGCCGGACAAAACGCTCGCGGTGGACGATCCCGATTTGCAGATGCACACCGCTGCCGAGTTGAAGGCCGAGCTGGAACAGGGATTGGAGCGGACCCTCGGTGACCTCAACCCGTTCAAGGTATTTCGCAAACGCAAATGACCAGTCGTGACCGCTCAAGGAACCGCGCCCTGCTCAGGTACATCCTGCTGCCGATGATCTTTTTGACGGTGGCGCTGCTGGGCGGGCTGCGTATAGACGTCGAGACGAAAGCCTTCCTCTTCGTCCCGCCGCCGCTCATCACCTTGATTCTCTCCGTGCTGCTGATGATCCTTTTTGTGCGCGGCCACGCCGTAGAGCTGCGCCAATGGGTCAAGAGCGACCAGCCGGCGCTGACGAACGTCTCGCACATCCTGACGCTGCTGGCGCTCTTCTTCGCCTCGGCGCAGGCGTTTAATTCTGTGCTGCCGGAGCGCGGGCTCTTGTTCTGGCTCTTCTCCTTCTTCTTCCTCTGGACGCTCTGGAACAACCAGTTCTCTAATTTCGACGCGCGCCGTTTATTGAGGAGCCTGGCCGTACTGTTCGGCACGGCCTTCTTCCTCAAGCACATGTTCCTGGCCAGTCTCTTTTCGCCGGACGGCGGGTGGGCCAAAAAGTTGACGGGTTTCTTTCTGGAACTAGGGACGCTCGGCACGCTCGACCCGCAGGTGTTTGCGCCAGCCACCGGCTACATCTCTTTCTTCACGCTCGCGCTCTACGTCACGGGCCTGATTCTGCTCACCCCCACACCTGAGCCGGAAGAGGACGCGCGCGCTCTCATCCGCGCCTACCGGAATCTCCCGCCCATTGAACGCGCCGCCGTGCGCGAGGCGATCACGGAAGGAGGGAGCCCGGCCATAGATTCACGTCAAGTGCCGGGCGGACTGGAAACAGTCGAGATTAAGGGCGAGCTCGTAGAAGAAACAAAAATTAATGAACGATGAGTGACGAGCGACGAGTGATAAGTGATGAGCGATGAGTGATGAGTCAGCCCCGCTAGGGGCGAAAGAGAATAGCCCAGGGCTTTAGCCCTGGGAACAACATTGGATAAACGATAG
>DATEMM010000519.1:0-3129 GCA_035275605.1 Pyrinomonadaceae bacterium | reverse complement strand
TCCAGATTTTGAAGGCGAGAGTGTTGCTCGCGCCGAGCAGCTTCATCAAGTACCTGTGTTTCGCGCCAGGCTCTCTCATCCCCTCCTCAATGGCCAGGAAGTCCCACCCGACAGGCTCTCCTCGCGCCTTTGTAAAGCCCGGAACGCATTTGCCGTCCTTCAACTCGAACTCCGTCATCCGGTAAGCGCTTGACATCAAGGCGTAGCTCTCCGCGTCCGCGAAAGAATCAAGGTCGGTGCGCACAGCCGCCAGCCGCTCCTGTATGTTCTTGGCCACCCCGTAGCGCGTGTAAGGGCCTTTACGGTGGGCTGGGCGCGCGTCGTCCGAGGCGTCATACGGGTCCTGGCAATCAATCCAATCGACTGGGTCAACGTCTAAGTCGCTTTTCAGATGTATGAACATGAAGCCGCGGAGCAGGGAAGAGCGCCTGCGCGAGTTCAACTCCTGGTACTGCGCCGCGCGTATGCGCGCCTGTAGGATAGTGTTCGAGCGCAGGGGCACGCCGAGCAACCCGTTGCTAGGGTCCGGGAGCGACCCCATCTGCCCGCTTCCGTCGCTGACCAGGAGCACGGTGCAGTCCTGCTCCAGCAACCCACCGATGCCCTGGTTGTCGCAGACGCCGCCGTCCACCAAACGGACGGTCCTGTCCGGGTAGAGTTGATCGAGGACGAGCGGCTCAAAGAGGCCGGGCACGCAGGCTGAGGCCGAGACGGCGTGGCCGAGGCGGACTCGTTTGTGCTCTTCCGGCGCTTCTTCGTAGTACATGCGCCGCAAGAAGTCGTTGCCGTCTATCTCGCTCCCGATACCTGCGGGCGGCTCCCCCATCCAGGAGGCTGTGAACTGCCAGGTGTGGCCCGTGTTGAGCGTGGCTGCGTTGAGAATCAGGATGGGGGCCTTGGCCTCGCGCCGCCAGTTGTGATACTTCGGCGCGAAATCGTCACGCTCGCCCGCGGGCCTGATCTTCAATTCGTTCAGCCAGCGGGGCCTCCCGCCCTCATTGTCCTCCACGCGCGAGAAGATTTCCCGCTCGTAGAGGTCGCCCGCGCGCATCGTCCGCGTGTAGTTCGGGAGGAAAATCATCTTCAGGTTCGTCAGGAACTCCGCGGCGACGCGGACGCGTATGTTCCGCTGCACGCCCGCGAGGAAGTCTCGTTCCATACGCTTGACGAGCTCTATGTAGTCCTGCTGCGTAATCTCCGCATCGGGCTTCGACTGAAGGAGGCGGCGGACCTCCAGGTAATAATGCGCGCCGATGATCGAGCCGCCGGAGACGCACGACAAAACCTCCACGCGGCGCAGGAGGTCCAGCTCGGCCAGCCTGGCGAAGACGCCTATGTGAAAGAGCGAGGCGCGAAAGCCTCCGCCCGAGAGGGCGAGGCCGATCTTGCCGACGAAGGCGCTCCGTGCGGGGGCGGCGTTGTTGCCGAAAAACTTTTTCAGGGCCTGCCACGCAGGCGATGTCTCGAACTGATCGTCACCGGACGAGGCCGAGTCGCTCTGGGCGCTGTCACTCTGAGCGTTGGCGAGCGAGGCGAACTGCCGCGCGGTCGCTTCATACTCCCACTCGCGAACCTTTTCAACCGCCTCTTCTCCCATGCGCAGCCACTTGACTGCGTCTTCGTAATTGCCCAGCCCGAAATGGGCCTCGGCGATTGTGCTGTAAACCCACCACTCGCCTTGCAGCCAGTTGGTATGAGGTTGTTCGACGAGCGGCGAGACCTGCCTGACGACCTCCTCGCGGATGGAGCGCGCCTCGGCTCGCCTCGCGGCGGCAGTCTCGGACGTAAGATTCGCCTTCTTCGCTTCTTCCTCCTCCTGCCGGGCCAGGAGATCGAGGATGAAGGCGGCGTTGATGCCCGTGTAGCCCTGGTCTTTGGCCGCTCCTTCGCGGAAGCCCCGTAGGTAATAAAGGAACGCGCGTTCGAGCTGCGACTTCTGGTTATCGATCTCCCACTTGCGTTTGTAGATTGACCCGGTCAGGCCGAGCGTCTCCTGATCCTTCGTCTCCGAAAGGTCCTCGACCTCGCGCAGGATGGAGAGCGCGCGGTCGAGCCGCCCGTCCACGGGCAGGTCCGCGTCCTTGTAGGTGCAGAACGCGAGTTGCTGGTAGATTTTCAGCCGCAGCTTCTTGTCTTCGCTGATGCGGTCGTCCTCTTTGGCGCGCGCCAGAACTCGACGCGCGTAGGTGAAGGCGTGCTGCGCCTTCAGCTTCCCGGCCAGCTCCAGCACCTCAAGGGGCGTCGGGAGGCTCTGCCCGCGCAGAATCTCTTGCGCGCGGAGGACTGTCTCATTCCGCGTTTTCTGATTATGGGTAGACGGCATCTTGGGGGATTCTGTTGTTTAAGACTGCTCTCGTTTCATTAGTGTAGACTGCTTGCGGCCGCTTACTCGACCGCGAAGTGCACGACCTGCGAAGTGCTGGTTTTACCGATGCGGTCATTGGCCGTGACTTGCAGCGTGTAGCGCCCCGGCGGCATGTGCGCGAGCGGGACTTCGGCCGAGTAGGGGATTCTGGTGAGGTCTGTTATCCCTTCAGTCGAAACTCTCCTGAAGACGGTCGTCAGGACCGGCTTAAGCTCAGAAAAGACGCGAAGCTGGACGATCACGTCGGGCGCGGTCCCAGCGGCCGCGCCGCGCGCGGCGTTGTAGATGTAGGTCAGGAACAGCAGCTTCGACGTTTTGTCGAAGCGACGGTCAACGCTCAGGTGACTGAGCTTGAAGACGTCCGCGTCCGCCGCCGCCTCAGCCTTCAGCTCGCTGATGAAGAGGCCGCCCAGGGTCAGGTTCCCCTTCGAAAGGTCCGGGACCTCTATCCATTCGGTGGCGCTCCCCATGCGCTTGCTTTGAACGTCGCGCACGGCGACGCGCACCTGGTAGAGGCCAGGCTTGACGGGCACCTGGGCCGTGTAAATCACTCTGTTGCTCTTGAGTTTCGCCGGGTCGGTCGAGGCGGCGTTGACCTTGACCGCGTCCTTGAAGCTGGAGACGGGCTGGCCCTTCTCGTCGTAGACGCCGCCCAGGACGTCTACCGTCGCGTTGAAATTGGAGGCGGCCGTCTCGTAGGTCAAAGCATCGCCGGGAATCTTCATGGCGACCGTCAGCATGGAGACTTTTTCGGGCAGGTCAAT
>DATEMM010000518.1:0-4842 GCA_035275605.1 Pyrinomonadaceae bacterium | reverse complement strand
CCCGGCAGGCCCCGGTCTTCAAACGCTCTATTAAGGATTAAATAATGAGCGAGTATAAAAAGTTCTTCAGCAAAATAATTGCAAGCGCATTATTGCTTGCTCTTGTAGCTTCTGATAGCTATGGGATGAAACGTAAACAATTAGTTGTGATTGGTCGCGTTATTGGCGTGGAAGTGCCTGAAACTGGTTGGCCGATGGAGTTTGAAAGCGTCAAAATTTTCTACATTCGCGTTGAAAGGGTTCTGAAAGGAAAATCTACTGCTAAGTATATCCGCATAGCTTATGGCTATAATCCAAGTTCTGCGCCTCAATATATCCTGCCAATCGAAATGTTTGATGGCAAAACCAGATGGAAATTCGATTTATCGGAATACTCTGCTTTTGATGCAAAAGTAGCTGTGAGCAAATCTGAAGGCGATTGGATAGATACAAAGAACAGCAAAAAGATTAAAGGAAGCGAGATACTCCCTGAGAATGATCCTAGACGAAATGAAGAATTCACATCTGTCCCGATTATAACGAAATGTGTGCCTGTGGCTGGTTTTGAAAAGGAAGCGGCAATTTTGGAAACATTAGGTGTAGTTAAAGGCTATTGGCTCGATTTTGAAAGAAAGGGTTTCGAGAAAACTACAGAATGATGTTGTGCTTACTTTGGCGCAGCATAACAACTCGTTCAACCAGAGGCGAGCTAGCTTTCCTTTCATCATCGCTTTCTTAAATTCGCCTAGATGGTTCAAACAGCGGCGGGCTCATGCGGGCATTAAACTGCTTGCCCCGTCAGCCCTCGACTATCGCACGGATTCTGAGGGGAGGCGGCGCTACCGGGAGCGCTACGTCCCTGGCCAGGAAATCTACTTCGACAAGTGCCGTCCGAAGGAACAAGCGAAAGTTGTGCTTGATAACAATTACCCGCGGGACGCCGTCATCTCATAAAGCTCGGGGTTCATTGCTCGGACGTCATGACGCTTCGCCGCGCGCGAATGCTTTGAACACATTCCCCAAATTCATCAGGTATGTAGGGACAGCAAGCCGGGACGCGTCTCGGGCGAGAATTACTTTGACGCTCGTAGCATTGAATCTGGCCAGTTGGTTCGCGGTCGCCTGGTTCTATCATCTGCCGCTGCTCGGGGCGCATAGCTCCTCTTTAATTCTCCGCGCCGGTGCCCTCAACGGAGATTTGCTTTGGGCCGGAGAGTGGTGGCGAATCCTTACGTCTCAATTCCTACACGTCTATTTCGCCCACCTGATTTTCAATCTGGCGGCGCTACTGTTTTTGGGCGCGGCGCTGGAGAGCGTTTTCGGCTCCTTACGTTTCGCCCTCCTCTATCTAATCAGCGGCTCGACGGGTCAACTCGTCGCCGCCCTCGCCGCCCCCACGCTCGTCGCGTCCGGCGCTTCGCAGGCCGTGATGGGAATCGCAGGGGCCGCGGCAGTGCTGCTCCTCAGGCGTCGCAAATCACGAGCGCCTCTACTAATCGCCCTGCTCGCGGTCTTAAGCATTCAACTGGGGCTGGACATGATAGCGGCGCACACGATCAAGCCTGGGCACTGGAGCGGCTTTCTCGCAGGCGCAGTCCTGGGATATGCGTTCACAGTCCGCAATCAAATCAGGAAGCGTCAAATTTAGCGGCCGAGTCTATTCCCTTTTGCTGAGTTTTCGCGCTACGTCCGCGAACAGGTACTCATGTTCCGCCTGAACGCCCAGACCTTCGAGCGGCCGCCAGTACCAAGCCGGGTAGAGGCGCGAGATGATGGTCGTCCTACGAATGAGCCGTGTCTTATCCCCGTCCCTCTGGATTTCATAACTCGCGCCCTTGAAGCCAAGCCAGTGCCGGCCTGGCAAGGTCACAGCCACGATCTCCAGTTTCATGGAGACGGGCGGGTTCCACTCCACTATCCTCTCTTCTATGTAGCCGGAATCGAAGTAGCAGGTGCGACGGCCTCCCACAGCCTCGCCCTCCAGAACGCAACTGACTGGCACAGGCAAACCTATCTTCATCAGGAAAGGTTTGTCGGCGCTGATGCTGTCAACCCTTTTGATCTGCTCCCAGACGCTCTCGGGCGTGGCGTCCACGGTCAGGGTTGTGACGAAGGTCTCCTCGCGTGGCGTCCGGCGGTGAGGCTCCTCCAGGTAGTTCGCGCCGATGAGAAACAGCGGCGTGAGCAGCAGGGCCAGTATCTTCAGGGTTCCGGGCGTCCCTGATTTATCCAGGACGTAGCGCTTGAAGAACCTGCCGCAGACGGCACCGAGCAGCAGGCCGCCCGCAATCAGGGGCGAGGCCATCAGCACGCAGACGATTCCCTCTGCCCCGATAATCAGCAGGATGGCGAAGCAGAGGAGCGTCGCGACGATTAAGCAGGCGTTGACTAATTCGGGCCGGCTGGTGACGAGCGCCACCGCGAAACCGGCGGCGATTGGCAGCATCAGGAAAAGGACGCTGCCCATCGCGCCTTTTTCATCCCGCAGGAAGAGAAAGCCGCCGAGCCCGAAGGCCACGCCGGTCAGCATTCCTATGACGACCCCTTTTAGCGCGGTGGGCTTCGCCGCCGGGTCAAGGGTTTCAGGATTTTCGCTGGGAGGTTGCGTCGCCAATTCATTGCACCTCGACTGGGAAGATTGGTCGAACTGAATCTGGCTTTCAAGACTACACGGTCATGCTCGAATCACGCTCGCCGGCAAACATGTGCGCGCTCGGGGAGGGGCGCAGGCTGATGACGACAGACTTGGAGGCCGGGGTGTTGCTCTTTTCCGCGACGCTCCCGATGGGGACCAGCACGTTCGCTTCGGGGAAGTAGGTCGCGGCGCAGCGCCGGGGGATGCTGTAGGGGACGACGACGAAGCGCTGGGCCACGCGCTCCTCGCCCTCGAAATGACTGATGAGATCGACTAACTGCCCCTCGCCGAGGCCCGCTTCCGTAACATCCTGCGGATTGAGGAAGACGACGCGGCGACCGTTGTAGATTCCGCGGTAGCGGTCGTCCAGCCCGTAGATGGTCGTGTTGAACTGATCGTGGCTGCGCATCGTCATCATCAGGAACTGGCCCGGCCCGAGGTCGTGTCGCGGAAGTTCGTGAACAGTGAACTGCGCTCTCCCCGTCGCGGTCTTGAAGCTGCGCTCGCGCGCCAGGTTCGGGAGATAGAAGCCCCCTGGCCGGCGCACCCTTGCATTGTAATCGTCAAAACCAGGGATGACCCGCTCGATGGCGGCGCGTATGAGGTCGTAATCTCCGGCCAGCGCGAGCCAGTTCACAGAGGTGCGCTCGCCAAGAGTGGCATGGGCCAGGCGCGCGACAATCGCCGTCTCGCTCAGGAGGTGGTGCGAGGCAGGCTCAAGCGACCCGCGCGAAGCCTGCACCACGCCCATAGAGTTTTCGCAGCTCACGAACTGCGGTCCGGATGCCTGCACGTCCACCTCCGTTCGGCCCAGACACGGGAGAATCAGCGCCTGCTCTCCCGTGATGAGGTGCGCGCGATTGAGCTTGGTCGAGACGTGAACGGTCAGGCGACAGCGCGTGAGCGCACGCGCGGTGTACTCAGTGTCGGGCGTGGCCGAGAGGAAGTTGCCGCCGAGCGCGAAAAAGACTTTGCCGCGCCCTGCGTGCATAGCCTTGATTGATTCCACAGTGTCGTAGCCGTGCTCGCGCGGCGGCTCGAAGTTGAACTCCTTCGCAAGGCTCGCGAGAAAGGTTTTAGTGGGCCGCTCCCAGATACCCATCGTGCGGTCGCCCTGCACGTTCGAGTGCCCGCGCACGGGGCAGACTCCAGCGCCCGGTTTCCCTATCTGCCCGCGCAGCAGGAGCAGGTTGACTATCTCCTGTATGTTGGCGACGGCGTTGCGGTGCTGCGTCAGTCCCATCGCCCAGCAACAGATAGTCCTCTCCGACCTCATCATAATCTCCGCGGCCTGACGCATCAATGCGCGCTCCACACCGCTCTGCTCGATCAGCTCCTCCCACTTTACTTCCCTGATGGCACGCGCGAAATTATCGAAGCCGTCGGTCTGCTCCTTGATGAACTCTTGGTCGAGGATTGTGCCAGGGCGGCGCTCCTCCTCTTCGAGCAGCTCTTTCATGATGCCTTTGAGGAGCGCGACATCGCCGTTGATGCGGACCTGTAGGAAGAGGTCGGCCAGCTCCGTCCCGTGGCCCAGCATCTTGAAAATTTCCTGCGGGTGTTTGAAGCGCGTCGTGCCGGTCTCCGGCAGCGGGTTGATGTGAACGATGCGGCAGCCACGCCGCTTGGCCTTTTGCAGCGCCGTCAGCATGCGCGGATGATTGGTGCCGGGATTCTGGCCGATGACGAAGACTGCGTCCGCCAGGTTGAAGTCTTCGAGCGTGACGGTTCCCTTGCCTATGCCGATGGTTTCGGTCAGCGCGGACCCGCTCGATTCGTGGCACATGTTCGAGCAGTCGGGCAGGTTGTTCGTGCCGAACTGGCGGACGAAAAGCTGATAGAGGAAGGCAGCCTCGTTGCTCGTCCGCCCCGAAGTGTAAAAGATTGCCTCGTCGG
This sequence comes from Pyrinomonadaceae bacterium, assembly GCA_035275605.1. Classification (GTDB taxonomy): domain Bacteria; phylum Acidobacteriota; class Blastocatellia; order Pyrinomonadales; family Pyrinomonadaceae; genus QHXM01. Next base: position 332 of record DATEMM010000518.1, on the reverse strand, counting down.
GCGAAGCGAGGGCGTTTAGTTCCGAAGCGATGAGCTGGAACGCCTCGTCCCAACTGATGGGCTCGTAATGCGTGCCGCCCGCCCTGAGCAGCATCGGGTGCGTCAGTCGCCCCTGCTTACCGAGCCAAAAGTCGGACTGCCTGGACAACTCCGAGACGCTCCACTCGCGGAAGAACTCGGGCGTGACGCGCGCGAGCGTAGCCTCTTCGGCAACGGCCTTAGCGCCGTTTTCGCAGAACTCCGCGTGCGAGCGTTCCCCGTCCGGCTCCGGCCAGGCGCAGCCAGGGCAGTCAAACCCGTCCTTCTGATTGACCGCGAGCAGCGTCTTGAGG
>DATEMM010000517.1:0-9682 GCA_035275605.1 Pyrinomonadaceae bacterium | reverse complement strand
TGACGCTTGAGCCCACCCTTGAACCGTAGCCGCTGATGGGCGCGCACGATAAATCTACTCCGGGGGAAAGCGCCAGTCTTTCTTTTTGTGACGGAAGGGCCAGAGCCTGTGACCAGTCGGCCCGTCGGAGGGACAAAGGAGCGCGCTTAGAGAGAGAGCGCCTGTTATAGAATTCTGCCCAGTGCTTCCTGCAAGTTCTCGCGATAGTTGCGCGAGAGCATCAACTCGGCTCCACTGTGCAGAATGATGCGGTACTCTCCGTGAAACCAGGGCTGAAGCTCTTTGATCTTGTTAAGCTGGACGATGGAGGAGCGGTGTACGCGCCGGAAATTTTTCGGGTCGAGCTGCGCTTCGAGGCTGCTGATGGTTTCGCGCAGAAGGTGCGACTTGATTCCACTGTGCACGGAGACGTAGTTGCCCTGAGCCTCTATCCAGTCTATATCGCCCGCGTCCAGGAAGAAGACGCGCCCGTTCGCTTTGATGACCAGCCGCTCCAAATACCTGGACCCGGCCTTGAGCTCTTCCAGGAGCGTGAGGATGCGCTCGTCCAGGCGGCCGTTCTTCTCTTTCAGGATGTGCTCCTTGGCGCGATGCCAGGAGGCTTCGAAACGCTCGCGGTCGAAAGGCTTCAAAAGATAATCGAGCGCGTGCACCTCGAAGGCGCGCACGGCGTACTGATCGTAAGCCGTGACGAAGATGACGTGCGGGAGGGGAGAGTTTTTCAAAGCTTCTAGAACTTCAAAGCCGCTCCATTCCGGCATCTGCACGTCCAGGAAGAGCAGGTCGGGCGCGTGCTCTTTGATGGCTGCGACGGCCTCCGGACCCGAAGTGCACTCGCCTATAATCTCGGCGTCCGCATCGTCAACAAGCATCTCGCGAATCATCCCGCGGGCCAACGGCTCGTCGTCAACGAGGAGTACACGAATTTGCGTCGCTGAGGGCGTCACGCTTTGTCTTCGTCCCCTTCAACCGTGAATCTTTCCCGAGGCCCGAACTCCTACCCACAAGATAGAATTGTCCCTTGACAGCGGAAGCGGTCTCTCTACGCGCGGAGCCGCTGACGCTGTGGGCAGAGTTTAAAGTTTCGCTTTTTTAGTTGAGGCCAGTCATCGTCCGTTTCGGGAAACCGCTCCGTTTTCCCTCAGAGCGGGTATTTCCATCGTCACAACCAAACCGCCTTCGGGGTCGTTGGCGATCTCGAAACGGTGTTGCGCTCCGTAGAGACGCTCAAGGCGCGCAACCGTGTTCGCCAGCCCCAGCCCTTTCTTGAACAGGCTTTCGGTGCTTCGATTAGTGGGGAGACCCGATCCGTTGTCTCGTATTTTGATACGAAGAAAGCCATTTCCTTGTTTCGCGCGAATTTCGATCTCGCCCGGAGTGGAGCGCGGCGCGATTCCGTGCCTGATGGCGTTCTCGACGATGGGTTGAAGGATGAGGTTGGGGACGAGAGAGTCCAGGGCTTCCGGGTCAACCTGGACGCGCGTGGTGAGGCGGTCTTGAAAGCGTATGCGCTCTATCTCCAGGTAGCAGCGCAGGAATTCCATCTCCTCTTTCAGCGTGACTTCCTGTGTGCCGGAATTCTCCAGCGTGAGGCGTAGGAAATCCCCCAGGCGCGTAATCATTTTGCGGGCCGCCTCCTTGTCCTGGTGCAGGAGGGCCGAGATTGAGTGGAGCGTGTTGAAGAGAAAATGAGGATGAAGCTGCATCTTGAGGGCTTGCAACTGCGCCTGCGAGAGTTGAGCCTCCAGTTGCGAGGCGCGAAGCTCGCCCTGCCGATACCTCTGATAATAATTGTAAGCGTGGGCCAGAAAAGCAATCAGAAGATAAACGCCCATCCCTTCTGTGTAGTTATTAACGGCGTGAAGCAGGGAGCTCTCGAACATGTAGGGGCGTCCCATGGCGCGGCCGTAATTTAGGTAGAGGATGATGTGGCCGACGACGCCGACGACGAAGATGAGCAGCGTGCTCGTCAGCAGGTGCGTGAGCGAGTTGCGCAGCCAGTTCTGTTTATCTACGGGAAAGCGCCGGACAAGCCAGAGCACGAGCGGAGTGCTTATCGCCCAGAGATAACACCAGCTCATCTGCACGTAAAGCGCGCGAGACCACGGGACGGGCTGGTCCGAGCGAAAGGCAGCGAAGTACCACTGCGCGGCGAAGACCAGACCGATGATTGTCCAAACACCAAAGATGAGCCCCAGGCGCGCCCAGGAGCTTCGCCACCACGCTCTACGCTCGACGAGTTGAGCCATAACTTTTCAGATCATGTCAGATGCTTTGCCGAGAGACAAATCGGGTGCGCGAGCCAATCTGCGATTAAACACCTTATCGAGCGAACAAGCCAGACTTATGGGACGAAAGGGATGAAGGAGGCGACGAGGCGGCCCGACGAGGTGGCGTCAGGGAAACGGCGCGAGCCGGAGGGAGCGTCATTTCGGCGATACTAAAAAAAAGGCCCGCACGCTCCACTCGGAACGTGCGGGCCAGAGAGCGAGTGTGCTCTTCTATGCACGCTCAATTAAAAGATGAGGCGCAGGCCGAGCTGTAACCCGCGGCTACTGCCCGTATTGGCCCCAGGATTGTTGTAGGTGCCGACGGTAAATCCGTTAAAGGCGCTTTCCGTCGCGGGATTTGGCACACCGAAATTCCTGTGATTGAGCAGGTTGAATGCTTCGGCGCGCAGCTCCAGTCTTGTGCCCTCGACCAGTCTCAAAGTCTTGAAGATCGAGAGGTCAAGCCTGTAGAACGGATCGCCCGTGAAGTTGTTCCGGCCGATGCCGTAAGGCGTCTTGAAGAGGTTGAAGGCTTCCAGGAACGGAATGAAGGCGGCTGAGCCGAGAGCCGCGGGCAGACCGGAATCGTTGTAGATCAAACGAGCCTGCTGCTGTGCCTCGGCGGCCGTCACGATGCGCCCCTGCGAGCCGGACTGTGCCGTGTCGTAAATGATGAACATGCCCGCGGGGACGCTGCTGTCGCCGAAGTTCACGAGGTTGGCGAAGCTTCCGAAGGCGATGGTCGTTAAGGGAGCGTTCGGGTTCCCGTTGTACGGGCGAAGCGTCGGAAAACGCGCATCGTAGAAGCCGTTCAGTTGAACGGGCGTGTACGGGCGGCCTGACCCTAAGCGCACGATGCCGTTAAACTGGTAGCCGCCTAACAGCTTGCCCAGCAAGCCCCGCTGCTCGCGTAGGAATGGCAGGGAGTAGGTGAAGCTCGCGGCAAAGTTGTGCTTTTGGTGGAAGGCAGAAAGCCCGCGCTCTCCATTGGTGACGTTGAACGGGTCTTGCGAGAGCGAGATTGATTGTCCGCCGCCGACCGTCGAGAAGACTTCCGACGAGTTGTCAATCGTCTTGCTCAGGCTGTAGTTGGCCGTCACGGACAGGTCATCTCTAAAGCGCGTGTCGAAGCGAAGCTGCAAGCCGTTGTAGGTGGCCGAAGCGCCGTTCGTGAAGACGAAGGTGAACCCTTGCGTGGGAATGATGCGCCCGTTGCCGTTCGTCCCTGGGTTCGAGCCGGCTATGGCCCCGCCCGTGAACGCCCCGGCATTTCCCGTCGCGGCGACGCCCAGGGCGTTGAGGAAGTTTAATTGCGGGTTGCCGTTGTAAGCCTGGAACTGGCCCACGATACGCGAACCCACGTAGCGTGCTTCCAGCACAACGTTCCTCCACAATTCCTGCTGGATGCCGAAGTTGTAAGACATCGTGTAAGGGTTGTAGAAATCCGGGCTGACGCGCGTCTGGTCGAAGAGCAGCGGGTTGCCGCCCGCTGTGCCGGGCGTGAGCGCCAGGTCCGCACGAGAAGCGGGCAGGAACGGGAATGACAGTGAGCCAGCCGCGCCCGGCGTCTGGCGTATGCGCCCCGCGCCCGCGAAGGGAGCGCCCGTGACCACGTTGTCCACTATGTTGAAGAAGCCTGGGTCATAGGAGATGCCGAACCCCCCGCGCAGGACCGTGCGCCCGTTCGTGAAACGCTCGCCCAGGAGTCGCAGGTTAGGCGACCAGGCGAAGCCTACGCGCGGGGCAAGGTTGTTCTTGTCAACGGGCAGCTTTGCGAGCGTGCGCGACGCTAAGGGAAAGGCCGGATCGAAGAGGGCCGTCGCCGCGTCGGCCTCGCGCAGGTTGAGATCGTCAATCAGCGGATTGAGCGGCTGCGTCGTCAGCTCGTAACGCAGGCCGAGGTTCAACGTCAGGTTCTGGCGGATACGCCAGTCGTCCTGAACGAAGAAGAAGAAGTTGTTCTGAATGATGTCCTTCTGTGGATCGCCGAGCGCGAAGTCTATGTCGCGCGGGCGGCCCAGCAGGAAGTTCTCAAAAGAGGTCGGCAACTGGCCCGTGCGCGAAGCGCCGTTCGTGCCATTCGTGCCGTACTCGAAAAAAGTGTTGGCCGGAACAAGCCCCGTGGTAGCGGCCGAAGTTGTGCTGCCCGTGAAGCTGAAAGAGCCGCGGAAGGTGGGCAGGAAGAAGTTGTCCTGAAAGTTGTGGATGATGTCCGCGCCGAATTTCAGCGCGTGGCTGCCGATGGTCGCCGACACGGTGTCCTGCACCTGCCAGACGGTCACGACACGCGCCTGCGGGAAGGTCGTGCTGGTCCCGAAATCCAGCCCCGCGTTAAAGAAGAGGTCTTGCGGGGAGCCCGTGAAATTAACGTTCGGCGTAAACTCGTCCAAATTCTCCCGGTCGCCGAACTTCACGTCCGAAGTCGAATAGTTAAAGCGCGCCTGGTTCACCCAACTGGGCGAGAGCGTGTGCGTGTAGCTCAAACCGATGTTGTGTGACCTGGAAGGCACGGAGATGGGACGGCCGTTGAGGATTCGACTAATCGCGTTCGGATTGTCGGAGTCGTTGAAGATGTAGCGACCCGTAATCTGATCCTTGTCCGTCAAATTGTAATCCACGCGCGTGATGAACTGGTGGTTCGTCGAGTTGAGCGGGACGATGCGGACGGCCTCGCCGCCGAAGATGACGCGGCGATTTCCGGCGGCGTCATTCGTCACGGCCAGGGGCGCTAGGAATCCGGGCGTAATGGGCTGGCCGAACGGGTTGCCCGTCCCGAACTGGAAGGTGTCGGGCACGCCGTCGCCGTCCGTATCGAGGCTCGGCGGGGCGATCAAAAAGCTGCCGTACTGCACGGCCGCCGGGCCACCGCCGAGTCCCGTGCGCGCCAGTTGCGCCGTCGCCGCGTTTGCAAAACGGTTCGCCAGGAACTGTATGCTTGAGAGCGTGGGCGTCAGAGTCGCGCTGCCCAGACTGTTGGCCTGCTGCTCGCTACGGAAATAGGTCCCTTCGTAGGTCGCAAAGAAGAAGGCTTTGTTTTTAACGATTGGACCGCCGAGCGCGCCGCCGAAGCGGTTCTGCCTGTAGGGGTCGATCCCCTCGCGCGCGGCGAGGCCCGTAAAGTCGCTGAATCCGTTGCGGACCAGAAAATCAAAAGTGGAGGCGGCCAGCTTCTGCTGATTGTTGCGCGCGTCCAGGGCAGAGTTTTGATGATACTGGAAGAGTGTGCCGTGAAATTCGTTTGTGCCCGGCTTGGTGATGATGTTCACCTGAGCGCCACTGTTGCGGCCAAACTCTGCGGAGAAGTTATTGGTGATGACCTGTAGCTCGCCCACAGCTTCCGAGTTGGAGATGAAGGTGCTCGGGCCGCCTATGTACAGGTCGTTGTTGTCCTGGCCGTCGATCTGGAAATTGTTCGAGCGCCCGCGATTGCCGTTCGCGCTCAGGCCGACGCCGTTAGTAAAGTCCGTGTCGTTGGGAGTGATGACGCCAGGGACCAGGAGGGCTATGTTGTCAACCAGCCCGTTGATGGGCAACTCCGTCAACTGCTCGTTGTTGAAGTTGGTGGAGAGTTGATTCTGCGTGCTGTCAATCAACTGGGCGTCAGTCGTGATGACGACGTTCGCGCCGACCTGGCTCAGGTTGAGCACGATGTCGGAATTATTCTCCGTGCCGAGGAGAACGCGAACCGGATCAATGACGGTCGGCGCGAACCCTTCCGCCTTGACCTCTATCTTGTAATGTTCGCCCGGAATCAGGTTCGTGACGCGATAGAAGCCCTCACCGTTGGTCGTCGTCTCTTTGACAACTCCGGTGTCCGTGTTGGTGACGGTGACGGAAGCTCCGGCGACCGCCGCCTTGTTCTGGTCGAAGACGATGCCTTGCAAATTGCCCGTGGTGTTCTGCGCCAAGGCAGACAGCGAAGCACATAGCAGGGCGGCGAAGAGAACTAGAAATCTACTGGGCCGGTTCTGGGTGAAAAACTTGTTCATGGTAAATCCTCCGCGCTTCATAGTCAGCGCGCTTTCAACCTTTTTCTTCCTTGATCGATGCGCTTCTTCACTACTGGGCTTGAAGAAGCGGGGGAGCCACTCTTAAAGCGTCCGGGCTCGTTACGAAACTTCGGAAGCCGAAGAAAACTGCCCGCGCGCCTGTCAATCAATTAGGCAAGCAGTATTCCGAATCGCGCACATGCGTGACTAAACCTTTCAAGTCGTTCCGCTTTGGTTGTGGAGGAAAGGTCGAGCGTGGAATTCAATCTTGCGATATTTGGATATTCGACAAGCTTCATCTACAGACATCAGGAGAAACGGCGAGCGAACGCTCCCTCAAGTCGCAGGTGGTTTCCGAAATCTCGGAACTCTGCCGCCTCAAACGCCGTTCTCAACATCACGCTCATGAAGATGAGGAAAGAAGTAAGAGCCGGAAAACGAAAAGCTCTCGGAAGATCATCCAACTCGGGCGTCAGAGACAGGCCGGAGAGACTTAATGCACGAGCCCTCAGGTAATTCTCGCAACACTGCGAGGGCGCTTCAGGGAGGATGTTTATGTCGGTCGCCTTTTCTCGTTCGATGCGCTCCTTATCTACCTCCGGCCGTCGGGGCTCAATCCTGGGACTCACCCTAGCAGTCCTCATCCTCGGACTCTGGACTTACTGGGCGCTCGTCGCTCGCATCTCTCTCTACGAGTCTTCAAGCGACGCTCGCTTAGAAGCCGAGCACGCGGCCCATCCAGTGGAAGCCCCTGTCGCGGGGCGCGTCATCGCCAATCATCTGGCCGTCGGGCAACAGGTCAGCGCCGGACAAGTGTTGGTCGAACTCGACGCCTCCACTGAACGCCTCCAACTGCAAGAGGAGCAGACTCAGCCCGCCGCCCTGAACGCGCAGGTAATCTCGCTTCGCAACGACATCGAGTCGGAAGAGCAGGCGCTGGACCAGGCACGACGGACGGCGCGCCAGGCCATAGACGAGACGCGCGCGCAGTCGCGCGAGGCCACGGCGGCGGCGCGGTTCGCCCGGACCGAGGCAGAGCGTTTAGAGCCTCTGCACAAGGGCGGTTTCATCTCCGACCTGGATTTCCTGCGCACCAAGTCGAAAGCGGAGGAACAGGAAGCCGTGGCCGAGAGCCGCAACATCGCCGTCGGCAGGCTGGAGCAGGAGCACCTGACCGCCGAGCGCGACCGGCAGGCGCGCATCGAGCGGCTCAAGGGCGAGATCGCGCGAATAGAGGCCCAGATGCCAACCGGCCGGGCGACCATTAAGCGCATGGAGCATGAAGTCGGGATGCGGCAGATTCACGCGCCCGTCAGCGGCCGCGTCGGCGAGGTCGCGGAATTGCGCGTCGGAGCTGTCGTCCAGGGTGGAGCCAAGCTTGGCACAATCATTCCTGAAGGCGGTGTCAGGGCCGTGGCCTACTTTCCGCCCCAGGCAGCCCTGGGACGCATTCAGCCCGGCCAGCCCGCGCTCATCCGTCTCGAAGGTTTCCCCTGGAGCCAGTACGGGAGCCTCGCCGCGACCGTCGCGACGGTGGCCAGCGAGACGAGCGACGGGCGTGTGCGCGTGGAGTTGGAGGTCAGCCCCGGCCAGGCTTCCAGTATCCCGTTGCAGCACGGGCTGCCCGGAACAGTCGAGATCGAAGTCAAAAAAGCTTCACCCCTAATGCTGATCCTGCAATACCTCGAACGGTCTTTGACCCGGACGCAAGCAACCACCGGATAACTCACAATGAATCTGTTCGGAGAAAGCACGAATCGTCGCCTGCTGATACCTGAAGTTGTTCAGACTTCGATGATGGATTGCGGGCCGGCGTCGCTCAAGGTCATGCTCGAAGGGTGGGGCATCCCTGTCAGCTACGGGCGACTGCGTGAAGCCTGTCAGACGGATGTTGACGGCACTTCGATAGACACTATGGAAGAGGTCGGCGCGCAGCTCGGACTGGAAGCCGAGCAGATTATGCTGCCGCCCGACCACCTTCTGCTCTCTGCGACCGAAGCCCTGCCGGCGATAGTCGTGGTGCGTCACCCGAGCGGGGTGACACATTTCTTAATCGCCTGGCGAACTCACGGCCCGTTCATACAAGTCATGGACCCGGCCGTCGGGCGACGCTGGATGACGCGCAGGCGTTTCCTCAGCGAGCTTTATCTGCACACGATGCCTGTGCCAGCCGCAGACTGGCGCGAGTGGGCTGCTTCCGAACAGTTCCTCGGGGCGCTGCGCGGGAGGTTCAACCAACTCAAGCTCTCCAGCGGCACGAGCGAGCACCTGTTGAGCACGGCCCTGGCGGATGAAGGCTGGCGCTCGATTGCGGCGCTGGATGCGGCGACTCGTCTGGTCGCCGTCTTGACGCGCTCGGGTGCAGTCAAGGCAGGCGCTCAGGCGTCTCGCGCGTTGGAACTTTTTTTCAAGAACGCATGTGACGATCATCCCGAAGAGGCGATAGCCATCCCTCCGTCCTACTGGTCCGTGAGACCTGCTCCGCCCATAGATGACGCGGACGAAGAGCAGGTGCTGTTGCGCGGAGCCGTTCTGGTGCGCGTGCGCGGGGCGCGTTCTCGCCGCTCGCCGCGTGTGCCGCGAGAGGAGGGAGATGAGCCGCAGCCCCTCGCGCCGGAACTCGTCGCCGCACTGGAGGAGCGCCCGGTTAAGCCTATGCGTGCGTTGCTCGGCATGTTCCTGGCGGACGGCCTCCTGTCGCTGCCCGTACTCCTCGGCGCAGTTGCGCTGGCCGCCGCCGGAGTCATCGTCGAGGCGCTGTTGCTGCGCGGGCTGCTCGACGTTGGGCGTGAGCTGGTTCTGTCCCGGCAGAGACTGGCCGCGATGTTTTTCTTGTTGTCGTTCCTGGCGGCGCTCCTTTTGCTTGACGTACCCATCGCAGCCACCGCTTTGAGACTGGGCCGGCGTCTTGAGCTGCGCCTGCGAATAGCATTCCTGGAAAAGCTCCCGCGCCTGAATGATCGCTACTTCCATAGCCGCCTGACTTCCGACATGGCCGAGCGCAGCCACAGTATTCACCGCATCCGCGCGTGGCCGGAGATGGGGAGCCAATTCGTGCGCGCAACCTTCACGCTCATTTTTACGGTGGCGGCGATTGCGTGGCTCAGCCCGTCGAGCGCACCTTTAGTCGTGCTGGCGGCGGCTTGCTCAATCGCTGTCCCGCTCATCTCGAATCCCGTCCTCTCCGAAAGAGACCTGCGCGTGCGCACTCACGCCGGGGCGTTGAGCCGCTTTTATCTGGACGCCTTTCAGGGAATCATCCCCATCCGAACGCACAGTGCGGAAAAGGCTGTCCGGCGTGAGCACGAGGGCCTGCTCGTCGAATGGACGCGCGCTGCCCTCTCTCTACAAAAGGGTGCGGTCGCGGTGGAAGCCGTTCAGTTGTTCACCGGCTTAAGCTTCGCCGCCTGGCTCTCATACAGT
>DATEMM010000516.1:0-6168 GCA_035275605.1 Pyrinomonadaceae bacterium | reverse complement strand
GCTTTGCTTAGGAGAAGGACCGAGAGCGAATCACTTGTGCCGCAGCTTGCCCGTCGGCGTCAGAGCGCGCTTAAGGCGTGGTCTTGGTGCTAGTCGTCTTAGGCTGCGCCGTCGTCGTCGCCGGAGCCGTGCTCATGTTTGATGAGGTGCCGGACGGCGCTGTGCCGGTCGGCTGCGTGGGCGCTGTGGTCGAAGCCGGTGTTGTCATCGGAGCAACAGGGTCGCCGGGCTTCGGCATCGGCTTGGACGTGACACTCGCGATCAACTCTTTGAGGCCCGTGTCGGAACCTTCGTGACGGTACTTGTAATAGGTCGTCAGCAGTTCCAGCCAGGAAGCGCGCGCCGCCGCGTTGGCCGCCGCGTTGGGGCTCATGTCGTTGTAGGCTATGGCGCGGGCCAGGGCGTCGATCATGCGGTCCACGACGCTGTCAACCTTCGCCTTCAAATCCGTGCACTCGGTCGTCTTGATCTGGTCTTCGGTCTTGCAGTTGTTGCCGTACTGAGGGGCCAACTTGGCGTACTCGGCCTTCTCGTAAGCCGCGGCCAGGAAGAAATAGGTCCGCGGGTCTTTCTTGAACGGGCCTTCGATCTGCGCGGCATTGATGAAGTAAGTAGCGGCTTCCATGGGCTGCGCCTCCTGCAAGGAGTTCCCAATGGCGAAGTTGAGCCCGCTGAGAATCTCGTCCTTGTTGGTGACGGGCTTGTCCTTCTCGAAAGTCCTGCCGGCCTGCAACAACTGGATGGTCTTCTTCGCGTAGTTAAGTGTGTCAGCGGTCAGCGCCGTGTTGCCGCTGCTGATGGCAGCAAAGCCGCCCCTGGAGAGATCATAAAGGATGGGCAAATCTTCCGGATTCTCGGCCAGAAGCTGCTTGCCGGTGACGAAGGCTTCGTTGTAGTTCTTGGCCTTCATCTGCTCGGCGAAGGTATTCCTGCGGGCCAGTTTGTCGTAGGACGTCACCCACTTCTTGATATAGCTCACGTACTGGTCGGAAGCTCCGTCCGCCGCTTCGTACTTCTGGAGGTACTCTTTTCCGGCTTCGTATGCGACCGGCGGATTGGTGTTACGGTTCTTGACGAACTTATCGTACAGTTCGGCTTTGGCCTGCGCCTCGTCCTGCGTCGCGGCGGGCGTCGCCGTTGACGGCGTGGTCTGCGCCAGCGCCGGCAACACGAACGCCGTCACGAGCGCAGCGAATACTACCAATCGAATCAGCTTTTTCATCGGTCGCAATCCTCCAAGCAATCTCCGTCTCAAAAGTCTTATCAATCTAAAGGGGGTGAGAGCGCGCCTCGGAACCGGCGTCGCGCTCTTTCAGATGCGTGTTTTATAGCATTCGGTTGCCGCGTTCAAGCCCTGCGCGCGCCGGACGACAAGGGGAGCCGACCCGAAGCTTTGGTGATTGGCGGAAACTAAACGCGATGCGTAATCATCCTGCAACACTCGTCCCGCTGTCAAGGCGAAAGACAAAAGGAAAAAGGCAAAAGTGAAGATGTTATAACCCTCTTACTTTTGCCTTTCGCCTTCTTACTTTTTCTCTTATTTTACGGCTTCGTCGCGTGAACGCGGCGCGGTCGCTGGCTCTCCTGCGCTCCGGTCATCTGCCCGTTGTTGGGAGTCGCCGGGAGGCTTGAGCCTTCGGCAGCCTTCGTCTGCGGCACGGTCATGATTACGCTCTTGACGCCGTTGCCGCCCGTCTGGTCGGCGCTATCGCCGTCATCACCCATCTCGGCCGCCTCTTCCTCTTCCTCATCGCGGGCGGCGGCTGCGCCGGGAGCGGTCACTGGGCGCTGCGGGATAGTGATGTTGGCGTAGGGCATGCTGCTGCCCGGCTGCGGGCCGAAACGGTGCCGTAGAGATTTGTAAATCTGGCCCGCGACGTAGGCCGGGAAATGGCCGCGCCCGTCCGAGCCCTTCGCTATGACGACGACCGCGAGTTGCGGGTTCTGCACAGGCGCGTAGGAGGTGAAGAGCCCGAGCCACTGCCTGTCGGCTCCGATGCAGGTGCCGGTCTTGCCGGCAATCGTCTGGAGCGGGTCATAGGCGCGCTTGCCCGAGCCGTAGTTGACCGACCCGATCATGCCCGGAATCATTTGCTGGAGGGACTCCTGCGGGATGTTCAGCTTGCGGCGCACGATTCTCTTGAACTGCGCCTCCTCCTGCGGTGTGCGCGGAAGGTGCGGGACGAGCAGGTTGCCGCCGTTGCCTATGGCCGAGACGAGGTTCGCCAACTGAATCGGCGTGACCTCAAAATCGTCGCCGTGCGAGCACATGTGGTTGACCGCGTACCCGGTCTTGAAAAGCGGCACGCGCCCAGGCGACTCGTTGGGATGATTGATGCCTGTGCGCTCGCCGAGCCCGAGCTCGCGCGCGTAGTTCATGATGCGGTCGAATCCGACTTGCCCGCCCACGGATTGGAAGTACGCGTTCGGGACCGAACGCGCGAGGGCGTCCGTCAGGCCCACGCTGCCGCGGCCGGATACCTGAATGGTTTGGACCGGGTCAATCACCTTCTCCGTAAGTCCCGCCAGCCCCGTGATGAGCTTCATCGTCGAGCAGGGCTTGAAGCCGCGCCTGAGTGCCCACTCCTGGTTGACCACCGTGTAGACCCTTCCAGACTTCGGGTCCATCACGACCACCGTCCCGGCGTGGTTGCCTAGCGCCGCGACTGCCGCGCGCCTGACTTCCATGTCTTCGCCCGTCGTATCGTCTTTGGCGATGTTCGCCATCGCCTCGTCGCGGTTGGCCTGCTCGATGGCGCGCTGGCGCGCGATGGCTGCCTGACGCGCGATCTCTGCGCGCCTTCTGGCTTCCGCTATCTCGCGGCGTCTCTGCTCGGCTTGACGGCGGGCTTCGAGCAATCGCTCGCGCCTGGACAGCGCCCGGCCGGCCCCGCGCCTGTCCGTGTCCCTTTCCTTTCGCGCGGCCCGCATCTCCCTGGCGGAGTTTCGGTCGCGCCGCTTGTCAACGCGCGCCTCCTTGGCGGACTTGTCCCGGCCTCTCACGTCGCGCTCTTTTTTGCTCCCGCGAACGGCCTTGGCGTTGCGCGCCGTCTCGCGGGCTTTCTTATTGTCGCGGACGCTTTGCGCTTTCGCGGCCGGGCGCTTGGCTGTGTTGGCTTGGCGTTTATCTTTGGCCCAGGTGGAGCCGGTCGAGATGAGTGTCAGAAGGAGTAGAAAGCTGAGCGCGCAGCGCGCGGGGGTCAGGGAACGCTTGGTTTGGGTCATTGACTGGTCCTCGCAGTTAAAAAATCTCAGGGGTTAACCTAGCGAGTTAGGGTCGAACGCGAACACGAACGAATGCCTAACAGTAACGTTTTGAACTTCTCTCCGGGGCGACCGGCTGCGCGGCGCGCCCGCGGGCGTTAGCAAAAAAGATTGGTTTTGAAGCGTCGAGTCTCTTCAAAATGCTCCTGCAAACCGATTTGAGGTTTCTTGCGACCTACGCACTTTTTGGTGAGGTGGGAGAATTCCCTGTACTGGCGGCCTCTGGGGAGTTTGCGTTGAGACCGCTGCGAACTATAACATCACAAGGGTTTGAGGGCAACAAAAAATAAAGCTCGCTGATATGGCCTATAATGTGGCCTGATGTTTGTATGGGCACGGAGACGGTACGCAATTACCCGGCGAATGCCCTGTCAGGCGCTCCTCCGGGATAACTATTAGCGCCCGAAGGTGACGAAAAGGTATGAAGCTACTCCGATTCACTACCAGCTTCCGTGTGCGGCTCCTGCTCGTCCTGGCCGCGCTGCTGATCCTGACGCTCGGCACGCAGTATTTATTGAACCTGCGCTCCGGGAGGAACAACCGCCGCCTGCGTGAGATGCAGGAGCAGGCCCTGATCGCAGGGGTGTCGCTCGGGGTCAACAGCATTTCGTCCAAACTCCGCCTGGTCGAACTGATCAAACTCGAAAACAACCCGCTCCTGGACCCGCAGAACGGGCGCGTCGCCAACGTCATCGTCGTTAATAACCAGTGGATCGTTTCCGATAGCCTAGACCTGGAGCTGCTCAAAGTTAATGGGGAGTACACCAAGCGCCAGTTGAACGAGCTGACGACGCTGCCGCCGGTGATGAATCTCAACCAGCTCAGGCCGGAAGATAGGGCCAGGTTCCCCAGCACCGCTGCCAGCCAGAACGTGACCGCGAACGCCGAATCGCACGCCTTCGCCGTCGAAACAGAGAAGGGCCGCTGGTACGTCATCGTCGTCCTCAAGTCTTTCAGAGACCCCTCCAGCTTCTGGAGCAATCAGGCTGCACGCCCTCTCATTTACACGCTCGGCGTTTTGCTGGCGGCGACCATCGTAGTGGCTATCCTGGTCTGGCGCTTCACGCGCCCGATTAAGGATTTGTCGAATGCTGCGCGCCGCGTCGCCGCCGGCGACTTCGATTTCCGCGTCCCGGCCGCCGACCGCTCCGACGAGATGGGCCAGCTCGCCTCGCGCTTCAACGAGATGATCGGGCGGCTCGGGCACATGCGCGAACTGGAGGCCATGCTCCACCAGGCAGAGCAGTCGGCGGTCGTCGGTCGCCTCGGGTCGGCCATCGCGCACGAAATCAGAAACCCGCTCAACTACATCAACCTGACCCTGGATCACCTGCGCACGGCGTTTGCGCCAGAGGACGTGAAGAAGCGCGAGACCTTCGAGCGCCTGGCACAACAGCTCAAGCTGGAGGTCGCGCGCATCAACACGCGCATCTCGGAGTTTTTGAACTACTCCCGCCCGTCCACGCTGGAGCTGCGCCCGCTGGATTTGCGCGCCGAGGCCGAAGACGCGCTCAGGATGGTCGAGGTCAAGGCCCAGGAGAGCGGCATCGAAACGCGCGTCGAGCAGGAAGGCGAGGTGCCCCTCGTGATGGGCGACGCCGAAGCCTTGCGCTCCGTCTTCACGAACCTGATTATCAACGGCATGCAGGCCATCGACGGCGAGGGCGGCAGTCTGACCATCAGGATTTCAACGGAAGACTCCGGCCACATCGCGCGCGTGGAGGTGACGGACACCGGGCGCGGCATCGCCACCGCAGACATCTCAAAAGTTTTCGAGCCGTACTTTTCGACCAAGGACACGGGCTCCGGCTTAGGGCTGGCTATCGTCAAAAAGGCGGTCGATGATCACGGCGGTACTATCTCCGTCAAATCGAAGGAAGGCAGCGGAACGACATTTACAGTTATACTCCCAACAACAGAAAGGAGGGAGGAAGAGAAAGGATGAGGGCGGAGGGATGAGGGATGAATGAACAGCAGCTTGAATCATTGATTCATCGAGCCGTTCGCTCAGCCCCTTTCATCCCTCATCCCTCATCCTTCATCCCTCCCGTGACGCATGGCCAGGAAAAGCATACTTGTAGTTGACGACGAAAAGTCGCAGCGGGAAATTTTGGAGATGATTCTGTCGGGCGAGGGCTACGACGTGACGACCGCGTCGAGCGGCGAGGCTGCGCTCAAGTTCGCCAAAGAGCGCCGCTTCGACCTGGCGCTGACCGACCTCAAGATGACGGGCATGGACGGCATAGAGCTCTTGCAGCACCTGCTGGCACAGGACTCCTCCATCATCGTCATCCTGCTGACCGCGCACGGCTCGATTGATTCGGCCAAGGACGCCCTGCGGCGCGGGGCGTTCGACTACCTGCAAAAGCCCTACGACCGCGACACGCTGCTCGAAACTATCCGGCGCGCGCTCAAACGTCTAGACGCGCTCGACGCCGAGATCATCTCCGCCTCGACTGAGATGGAGGCGGTCAAGAAGATGATTCTGAAGGTCGCGCGCTCAAGCTCGCCCGTGCTCATTCGCGGCGAGTCTGGCACAGGCAAGGAGCTGATCGCCCGCTCCATCCACAACCAGTCGCCGCGCGTGGCCGAGATGTTTCAGGCTGTCAACTGCGCTGCGATTAACGAGAACCTTCTTGAATCCGAACTGTTCGGCCACGAGAAGGGCTCTTTCACTGGCGCGCACGCGGAGAAGAAAGGGCTCTTCGAGGTCGCGGACCGCGGCACTCTCTTTCTGGACGAGATCGGCGAGTTGGACATAGGGATGCAGGCCAAGCTCCTGCGCGCGCTCCAGGAACGAGAGATTCGCCGCGTCGGCGGTACGCGCACGATGAAGGTGGACGTGCGGGTCGTCGCCGCCACGAATCGCGACTTGCGCGCGATGGTCGCCGACGGTAGATTCAG
>DATEMM010000515.1:0-7821 GCA_035275605.1 Pyrinomonadaceae bacterium | reverse complement strand
TTCGCGGCGAGGGTTTGCACGCCGTCGGCCTGGGCCGGGCGCTCCTGCGGGACGAAACTTCCGGCGTCGCTGATTGTCTGGGTGACTGCCGGCACCTGCGTATTGAAGCCGCCCTGGTCGCCTGGACGGCGCGGGTAATAGCCTCGTCGCGCGCGCACGCGCATGTTCGGGCGTGTGCTGATGCGAACGGAGATGGTGCGGAAGCGCCCGTCCTGCCGCTCGTCCGTGGGGTAGTAGCTGAGGACGTACTGCTGTGCCAGGTCGGCGGAGATTTGCGTGAAGGCCCTGTCCAGGTCGCTCGTCTGCATGGGCGTGTAGACGGCTCCCCCTGTGTGCGCCGTCAAATCCTGCATACGCCGCTCGGCGGCCAGCGCCTGCAAGTTGGCGTTTGAGGCCTGCCCGGTCAGCATGACGTACTCGATCTGCTTGGTCTGCACGGCGTAGACCTGGCAGTCCGCGGCGAGCGTCCTTCTGAGCGCCACGTCGAAGTCGTTGTCGCTGAGCGTATCCTCGCCGTCCGAAACGATGATGATGACTTTGCGCCCAGGATACGGGCGCAGGTACGCTGCCGCCTCAATCACAGCGTCGTGAAGCCGCGTCGCGCCTTCCGGCTTGCCGAAGTGCTCGATGGCTTTGACGAGCGCGGGAACGTTGCTGGTCAAAGGTTGAACCAGAACTATGTCCGTGGAGACGCTGTAGATGGCTGCGCGGTCAATGGGGCGAATGACGCTGCGGAAGAATTTGACGGCGGCCTGTTTTTCAAACTCGCGCGCGGCCGTCAGACTCTGGCTGTTGTCGAAGAGCAGGGCCAGGGTGACGGGCACTTCGGCTCGGCTCAACTCGGTGATGGGCCTCGGCTGCCCGTCCACGCGCAGCTCGAAATCCTCCAGCTTGAGGTCTATGACGGCCCGGCCCTGAGCGTCTACGACGGAGGCGGGCACCGTGACCAGATTCGAGGTGATGCGGACGACGTCTTCGACGCCGATCTCTTCGCCAGCCGAAGTGTCCTGCGCGGGCGTGGGCGTCGGGCGGGGCGGGGGCGGAGGTTCCTCCATCACGACGGTGCCGCTCGGCACGCGCGCCGTAGGCGTTTGCGAGGGCTGCGGCTTTTGCGCGTCGCTATCCGTGCCGACCCTCTTGGGCCTGGTCTGGCCTGGAGGCGTCTTGCCGGCGGGCTGCTTGTTTCGCCCGGACTGGCCGTAGAGGCTCGGAGCTGCCAGGAGCAGTGTGACCGCGAACAGCGCGATCAGGAGCCGAGCGTGCGTGAGATTGTGAATCGTCATGCCTGAAATCTTCGTCTTGTCGTAGGTATTCCCGAAATACTCAGATGATGTTTGACTTGCTTAGGTTGCGACTCAGACGCAGGGAGACGGGAAAACCAATTTGTTCTCAGTAAGGATAACACGCGGCGCGCGCCTGGCCTGAATCTCATCAGGACTGGAGCGCCCGCCTTCCGCCTCGCCCGGCACTTTCCAGGTCTTCCACCTTCGGTGCCGAAAGCGGAAGCCCTGCGGCCGCGAACATAGCACAATTCAGGCTCGCGCTTCCACGGAACCGCCCCCGGCGTAAGAATTTATTGACAACCGGCCGGTGCGGGATTATCCTCCGCAGGACTATGCTCCTCGCTCCCAGGCACTCGTAAGCGTGCGACTCACACCTCGCTGAGCCTCGCGCCTCAGATTACAAATTATGCAACTTCCTCTTCTAGTTGCTGGCCGCTCCCCGGACATTGTCGCTTGCCAAACTGGAAGTCTGTCCATTTGCCGCAGCTCTCATTTCCAAAAGGCTGCGTTAACGCGAATTAAAATTTGAGTTTCGTTGTTAGCGGCGAGGCGCGAGCCCATCTGTTGGCCCCGGCCGCAAGGATTTCCTGAAAGCTCCCCACAACCGCATATGAAGGAGAAGGTCGTGCCCTCACAATCTAAAAAGCCCTTTTACCTTTTGATAATCCTCGCCCTTCTGGTCTTGACGGGCTTGGCCTTCGCCAGAGCCGGAAGGAACACCGTAACGGGGGCTGTCAGCCTCGCTCCCCTCAACCCCCCGGAGAAGACGGAGCAAGCGGCGCAGAGCCGCAATCTCTCACTTCAACCACAGGCTTTCACCCTCAGCCGACGGCTGGGCAAAAGATTCTCGCACGCCGCGCGAGAGCAATCCGTTCTGGTAGGGATGCTGACGACAGGCCCTGAGACGAAGGCCGTGCAGGTCATGCGCAGGCAGACGGACGACGGCGAGCAGGTCGAGATCAATCTGGCAGGGGCGCGCGGCCCTCTGACATGGGACGCAGGGCAGGGCGCTCAAGGGGCTGGCGAAAAGACTGCTAGTGATCGAGACATAATCGAACGGCTGGTGCTGGACAGCCCGGACCAGTTCGTGCTGGCTCAATTGAGAGGCGCGAGCTATCGCACCATCGCTCGCAACGTCGGCCCCGAAGAGGGCGTTGACGGCTACGACGGCCCGCTCTGGGACATCGTGCGGATTGATGACCCGCAGCGCGACGAGCAGAAGCGGGCGCTTAGCCCCTGGCGACTCTATTACATCAACACCCGGACAGGTTTGATAGACAGGATCGTCAGCGAGATAGAAGGAGAAAAGATCGAGGCCGCACTGTCCGGATGGACCGAGGTCAACGGCGAGACCTTCCCCAGTGAAATCATCTGGACTCGCCAGGGCCAAACCCTCATGCAGTTCCGTCTGACAAACTTCTCACACGCAGGATAACTACCTGAAGGAGCCTCAGCCCCCATGCCCCCTCACCTCACCTCTTCTGCCACGGGCAGGTTGCTCTTAACGATAGCTTTTCTACTACTCTCATCAGCAGTGGCTTTTGGCCAAACTGCGTCCGCTCGCCCGGACCGCGGCACGATGCCAAACGGCGCTTACGCCGTCTCTGACATTGAGAACGTCAGCTTGCAGAACGGGAACGTCAACCTCTCGATTCCCCTGGCTTCCCTGCCCCCTATAGCAGGCGGCAAGCTCTCCTGGACGATCAGCGCCCATTACAACAGCAAGCTCTGGAACGTCACCAGAACTGAGGCCGATGCCCCTGACAATGAATACCATCCTTACGTGATTGACACGCCGCAGCTAAGCGACCTGGGGGGCTGGAGCATCAGCGGCCAGTATGTGCTCTCCATCCGGCCCGCGGAGGCTGACTACGATTACCTGATTCCTCCCTCGGGCTCTCTCCCCTACTCGGATTATCAACTGCTGGTCAATTACAACTGGTATAAGGTCGTGTTGACGATGCCTGACGGGTCCGAGCACGAGCTGCGCCCCGTGGACTATTCACCTTACATAGGCGGGCAGGATTTCCTGAAGGGCTACTACAAGGAGAGCCCCTCCCAGAACGGCACGATGCGGTACTACTCGTTTGACGGTAGCTTCCTCTACGCGACCGTGACCGCCGAGAACAACTGGACGGTCTACCTGCCGGACGGCACGCGTGTCATCCAGACGACGGACGGGATTCAAAGGATTCAGGACACGAACGGGAATAAGATCAAGATTTTTTCGGACTCGAACGGCACGCACTACCAGGACGAACAGACCGGCAGAGAGATTCGTTACCTGTACAATCCTTCCGGCAATGGCGGCCAGGGGCAGGGTCAGGTCTGGTACAAGACCGTCGGCGGGCAGGCTGTGAGCATTAATATAAATTTCGGCTCGACCTCCGTGCAGGGCCAGATTTACAAGGTTAAAGACTGGATTCCTTTCGACCCAGGCCCGAACCCCTGCCAGCGTTACGCAGAGCTAAACACCGGGATGCAGGTCGTGCGTGAGATCGTCCTGCCACAAACGGAGCCGGGCATCACCAGGAAGTTTACTTTCGATTACAACTCCGACCAGACCGAATCCGCCAGCACCTCTTTAGTCAAATTCACCTGCTCCGAAGCGCCTCACACCTATACGCGGACAGCCTCGAAGGGCTGGGGCGAATTGAGCAAGGTGACGACACCGTCCGGCGCTATCATTGATTACGCCTACACGCTCGACTCTGGCTCTCCCTTCGCACACTCGCCTTTCGCCACCGACAACATCGCCGAAGAAAGCCTTAAGCAGAAGAAGCTGACGCACGACGGCGCGACAGACATCTGGTCTTACTCCATCATCAATGACACTGCGACCGTAACCAACCCGGACCTGAGCACCTTCACCGAGAATAAGTACACGCACAGCCCAGGCTTCAGCTATTCCATAGGCAAGGCGGGCCTGTCTTACAGTTCCACGCGCCCCTTCATCAAGACGGAGCGACATTGGACGGACATGCAGTTCGCCGGGTCAAGCGGGGACTCGCCCGCCGGGCCGGTCAACTTCAACCCAGTCGTTGACGCCGAGTACACAACGCTGCTCGACGCCTCCAATAATGCGTTGAAGATGTCCGCCAAGACCTTTCAATACGATTATAACGGGAACCTTTTACAGACGACTGAATACGACTGGTTCGACCCTGCGCTGGTCTCAAGAGACGCGCAGGGGGTGCCGACGAGTGTGCCAGCGGGGGCCATTGCCCTGCGGGTCGTGAATAACAGTTATTATAATCAGGCGACGATTTCGACTTCCGGTAACGTCTACGGAAAGCGCGCTCTTTCGACAGGCGCACCTCTCATCCTGAGCGCCCCGCAGCAAACGAGTGTCGGCCCGAGCATCACGCAGTTCAGTTACGACGGGCAAAGTTATGGCACACCGCCCGGCAGCGGCAACGTCACCGCGGTCAACCGGCTGGACAATCGCGGCGACACCAATCCGGCCAACGACGTGTGGGTCAGCGTCAGCCACACCTACGGCGCTTACGGCAACCTGGCGACGAGTACTGACGGGCGCGGAAAGGTCACACAGTTCTTCTACGACGACGCGACCCATGCTTTGCCCAACCGCGTGATGGTTGACCCGCAGAATGGGACCGGCACACAGACCGTGGCCACTGCTTTCGATTATTCCACGGGCATGGTGACGAACGTCACAGACCAGAACGGGCAGGTTTCGACGACGGACTACACCAATCACTTGCTCGCGGCCGTTGACCCGTTCGGGAGGCCGGGGCTGGTGACGGGGCCAGCCGTCACATTCAACAATACGGTCCAGCACGGGCGCGTTAAGACTACTTACTACGACAGCGCGCGAAAGGTCGCCGTCGCCTCCGACTTGAACGCAGAGACGGACGGGCTGATTAAGGCCGAGACGTTTTATGACCAACTTGGCCGCAATATGGAGACACGCCAATACGTTTCGGGGACCGACTACGTCGCAGTCAAGCGAGCATATGATTCGATGGGCAGGCCCAGCCAGATGTCTAACCCCTACGCTTCGGGCGGCACGCCTCTTTGGACGACGACCCAGTACGACGCGCTGAGCAGGATCATCTACGTGACCACGCCCGACGGGGCAGTGGTCAGCACTTCTTACAACAGCAATCAGGTGACGGTCACGGATCAGAAAGGCAAGACCAGGAGAAGTGTGACCGATGCTTTAGGGCGGCTCAGGCAGGTGATAGAAGACCCGAACAACCTAGCCTACCAGACGAACTACTCGTATGACGTGCTCGGCAACCTCGTCGTAGTATCTCAGAACACCCAATCACGCTATTTTCTGTACGACTCGCTCTCAAGACTGATTCGTGCGAAGAATCCTGAGCAGGCCGCCAATGTGAGCCTGGCCCTGACAGACCCCGTCAGCGGCAACGGCCAGTGGTCTATGGGCTATACCTATGACAATAACGGCAACCTACTGACCCGCACGGACGCGCGCGGGGTGACGGCCACCTACATTTACGACTCGCTGAACCGCAACATCAATATCAACTACTCGGACGCAACGCCCGCCGTGGTGCATTACTATGACGGCGCTGTCAACGGCAAGGGCCGACTGTGGACGAGCTTTGCGGGGCTCTCACATACGGCGATTGACAGCTACGACGCGCTGGGGCGTCCCCTCACTCAGCGCCAGCATTTCTATGCTAACGGAAGCTGGGGCACCGGCTACACGACGCAGCGCACGTACAATTTGGCCGGTGCTGTTGCGACGCAGACCTACCCTTCGGGGAGGACGGTCAGCTATGGGTACGATCAGGCGGGGCGAACCTTAAGCTTCGCGGGCAATTTGGGCGACGGCGTGACTCGCACTTACGCGGATTCCATTACCTATGACGATTGGGGCGGAATCAGCCGCGAGCGCTTTGGCACAGACACGCCGCTCTACCATAAGGAACACCGTAACATCCGCGGGCAGCTTTATGACGTGCGACTCTCGACCATCAACGATGACCTCAACTGGAATCGCGGGGCGGTGGTCAACTACTACAGTCTGACCAACTACGGCTTCGGGATGAGCGGGACGGATAACAACGGCAACCTGCTGGTTCAGCAGCACTGGGTTCCAGACAATGACGCCGTCAGCAGTTCTAACTACTTCCAGCAGAACTACGATTACGACGCGCTGAACCGTCTTACCTGGGTGGCCGAGTTCCCGAACGGCGGGAGCTCGACCGGCGGCCAGACCTACAGCTACGACCGCTACGGGAACCGCACACTTTCGGGTTGGGGCACGGGCATCAACAATCAGCAGTTCACGGTCAACGCCAACACCAACCAGTTGGGAGTGCCTTCTGGGCAGAGCGGGGTCATGCAGTACGACCCGGCGGGGAACCTCGTCAACGACACTTATAGCGGGGCTGGCACGCGAAGCTACGACGCAGAGAACCACATGGTCAGCGCAACGAACGTCGCCAGCCAGCAGAGCGTCTACACTTATGATGCCGAGGGCAGGCGCGTGCGCAGGAATACCTACGGGCAGGAGACGTGGCAGGCTTACGGGATGGAGGGAGAGCTCCTGGCCGAATATGCTGCTAACACCGCTCCGACATCGCCGCAGAAGGAGTACGGCTATCGCAACGGTCAATTGCTGGTGACGGCCGAGCCCCCGTCCGGCCAGTCGAGCGATAGCATCTGGGTCGAAGATGCCGTCCCGGCAGGCGCGACCCCCGACGTGACCAACGACGTGTGGAGTTGGGTCAGCTCCAACCCGACTCCTTATTCCGGGGCTAACGGGCATCAGTCGAACATCGCCTCAGGCGTGCACCAGCACTTCTTCACAGGGGCGACCAACACCTTAACCATTAACGCTGGCGATAAGCTGATCGCCTACGTCTATCTGGACCCTGCCAACCCGCCGAGCGAAGTCATGCTCCAGTGGAAAGAGGCCGATTGGGACCATCGCGCTTACTGGGGCGCGAACATCATCCCTTGGGGCACGGACGGGACGAACTCGCTTCGTTACATGGGGCCGGTACCGGCCACGGGCCAGTGGGTGCGTTTAGAGGTGGATGCCGCTCAGGTCGGGCTGGTCGGAAAGACGCTGAACGGGATGGCGTTTACCCTCTACAACGGACGCGCGACGTGGGACAAGGCCGGCAAATCTTCGCAGCAGCAGTCTTCGAGCGACACTGTTTGGACTGAGGACGCGGTACCTGCGGGAGCAACGTCCGATGTGACCAACGACGTCTGGAGCTGGGTCAGCTCTAACCCGGCACCCTACTCCGGCGCAACGGCACACCAATCGAACAGCGCCTCGGGCGTACATCAGCACTTCTTCTACGGCGCAACTCAGACGCTGTCGGTCGGCGCGGGCGATAAGCTGACAGCATACATTTATATCGATCCGGCGAATCCACCAAGCGAAATCATGTTACAGTGGAAAGAGGCGGATTGGGACCACCGCGCCTACTGGGGGTCGAATATTATCCCGTGGGGGATGGACGGGACTAACACTCTGCGCTACATGGGGCCGATACCGGCCACGGGGCAGTGGGTGAGGTTGGAAGTCCCG
>DATEMM010000514.1:0-2628 GCA_035275605.1 Pyrinomonadaceae bacterium | reverse complement strand
TAGCCGGCCGTGCCCGAGCGCGAGAATCGAAATGCAGGCGCGGGCAAGCCTCCCCAGATCGTGCGCCCACGAAAGACCGTCCGCGTGGTCGCGGAGGCGAGCAGCGGGGCCGGCGCGTTAAAGACCTCGGTGCCGTAGTTGACCACCGGCAAAAGGTTCGCCTCGGCGAAAGCGGGCATCGCTGTGCGCGGCAGATTGAGAGGAGCGGGCAGTGCCTGTGCGTTAGCAGCCTCGCGCGGCGCTGGACTCTCCGCGCGCGCTTTGGCTACATCTACGGACGAAGGGGCGCGATGTCGCAGGCGCGCGAAATCCGAAGCGACGCCGATCACCAGCCGGTTGAAATTCTTCTTCTGGGCCACGGTCGCGCCGTCGCCGAGCGTGATGAGAACGTCCACGTAGGGCTCGCCGTCGCGCTCGCCCGAAACCGTCCGCACCTCGCGCGCCAGCGCTTCGTTAATCTCGTAGCTCTGCCGAAGCAGTGAGCGCGCGCCGCGAATTCGTATGACGGACTGGTGCCCGCGCGAATAATGCTCGACGCTCGCCTCGTCGAATGAGCCGTCTGCGGTTATCTCTATACGGACGAAGCCGGAGTCTGTGGTGACGTTGAGGCGCACCAACTGCATCGGCCCGGAGGCGGCCGTTCCCGCGAAGTTCGGAAGCAGTAAGAGACCCGCCAGAGCGAGCGCCAAACAGGCGGACGCTAAGCGGGCGCGGCTCGTCCTGCGCCGACTCTTCCGTCTCACGCTTAGGGGCGTTAAGCGTTCTCGCATCATCTTTTCACCGGATGGATGAGAAACCTCTTAATAGTCAGGCGGCACGTCACAAAAAAAGCGCGCCGTAAGGATGAAAAGTCTTCCGACGGCTTCGGGTTATCGGCAGCTTGCGAAGGCTTAAACTCCGGGGCAAATGGAGCCTAATTCTCGCTCAGGAATATTACTCTTCATCTCTGGGCGCTGGCAAGGATTTTGGCGGAAAAAGCTGGGGCCAATTCTCTGTGAAGCGTACTCGGACTAGTTCTTCCACGTCGTCCGCCGTCTCGCACTCCAGACACTCCAGGGCTATCTGGTTAGCGTCCGCGTACCTGATGCCTTCGAGCGCTCTCCGCACGCGCGGAATCGAGGACGCCGTCATGCTCAAATTGGTCGCACCGAGCCCTACCAGGATGACGCTGTAGGCCGGGGTCGAAGCCATCTCGCCGCAGACGACGGCAGGAATGAAGGCCCTGACGGCCGCGTCCAGCGTCCGGTGAATGCTTTGCAGTACGGCCGGGTGAAGCGAGCGGAACCAGTCGGCGACCTCTTCGTTGCCGCGGTCCACGGCCAGGAGATACTGCACCAGGTCGTTCGTCCCGAGGCTGAAGAAATCCACCTCGCGCGCGACCTTGTCCGCGCTCATAACGGCAGAGGGTACCTCGATCATCGCGCCGATTCTGACCTGGCCCGTCTTCTTCCCCTCGCTTTCGAGCCGCACGCGCTCTTCGTTGATAATCTTGCGCGCGCGTCGCACGTCCGTCACGTCTGAAATCATCGGGAGAACGATGTCCAACCGCCCGTCGGCCGCCGCGCGCAGGATGGCGCGAGCCTGTGTGCGCAGGACATCCTGCTCCCGCAGGCTAAAGCGAATCGCGCGCAAACCCAGCGCCGGGTTGCGCTCCGTTTCCGGGGCCGCCCAGGCCATCTTGTCGCCGCCCAGGTCGAAGAGCCTGATGGTCGCCCCGTCCTCGCCAGCCAGCGCCGCGATCTCCCTGTAAGCCTCGCACTGCTCCTCCTCAGAAGGCATAGCGCCTTTGTGTGAGAGCAGAAACTCTGAGCGGTAAAGCCCTATGCCGCGCGCGCCGTAGCGCCGCACGTCCTCGTACTCGGCGGGCAGCTCGACGTTGGCCCGGAGCGTGATCTCCTTGCCGTCCAGCGTGAGGAGCGGCCTGCGCCCGTCCTCAGCGGGATAGCGTGTGCCGGCGGCGCTCGTCGTCAGAGAGTTGTACTGCTCAAGCGTTTCGCCAGTGGGGTGCAGGACGACGACTCCCTGCTGAGCGTCAACGACGACGAGGTCTCCGGTGCGCGCGCGGCGGTGCAGGTCGCGCAGGCCGACGACTGCCGGGATTCTCAGGCTTCGAGCGATGATGGCCGTATGCGAAGTCCAGCCGCCGGAATCGGTCGCGATGGCCCGCGCGTGCCCGAAGTCCAGCTCGGCCACAGCCGACGGCAGCAAGTCCTCCGCGACGATGACGGCGTCCTCCTTGAGCTGCCGGTAATTCGGTCCCTCGCCACTGAGCGCGACCAGGATGCGCTGCGTCACGTCCTCTATGTCCGAGCCGCGCTCGCGCAGGTAGTCGTCCTTGATCTCGGCGTAGACGGCGAGCAGGCGGTCGGCTGCGACCTTGACGGCCCACTCGGCATTGGTGCGCTCCTCGCGGATGTGCTTCTCCACGTCGTCCAGGAGTTTGCGGTCTTCGAGCATAAGCAGGTGCGCGTCGAAGATGTAGGCGTGCTCTGGTCCCAGCTCTTTTTCGGCCCGTGCCTTGATGGTTAAAAGCTGGCGGCGCGCAAGGCGTATGGCCGCGCGCAGGCGGCGTATCTCGCGCTCTATGTCCTGCTCGTCGAGCGCGGCGCGGTAGACCTGGCGCACGCC
>DATEMM010000513.1:0-3813 GCA_035275605.1 Pyrinomonadaceae bacterium | reverse complement strand
CGTCAACCTTAAGGCGGCGATAGAATCGCCCTTCGGCACTCGCCTCATAGGTCTCATACCTTCTCAATTCCTGCGGGTCCGTTACGACGGTGACGGTCCCGTCCACATGGCGCACGACGATCTCGCCCTCGGCCCCCACGGGCTGTAACTCCCCATAGCCCGACTTGTAATCCTGACCAACCTCTATTAGTTCTTCGAGCAGCACCGGCTGGTAAAGTATTTCGAGGGCGGACGCCTGCTGCTTGAAGCGCTTGATTATCAGGCCCGTGACGCGCCTGCCGGTGAGCACCACGAACCTGTGCTCTTCCTGGTTGAGAGTGATGCCCTCCACGGCCACCATTCCCTCCAGGCGCGAGGCCGGCGTGGCCATCCGCGGCGAAGTGAATTCGGGAACGTCTCCGATAGTTTTTGAAGCGGCGTCAGCGCCAAGCTGACGGCTGATACTTTGCCAGTCATGGATGAACTCGCCCGGAGTGAAGACGGCGTATTCTTCCTCCCCGAGGCCGGCGACCACGTAGCGCAACTTCTCGCCGCTCTGCTCCAGGAGATCTGAAACCTGTTGCACCTGTGCCAGCCGGTTGATGACCAGGAATTCATTTTCGCCGATTGGCCGAATGAGTGTCTGCATTGGCTCCTCCATGCGCGGGGTGAGGCGGGACCCTGGCCCGTCCGCGCTTCGAGTGGATGTCTTTGACGGCGTTCGGAACGCGCCCCGCCTACAGCTCAACGAGGAGTGTGCCCGGCGTGGGCTCATCGCCGTACCTGACCCGGTACTCGTACCTGTCCATTAAATCTCGGTCGTCCCAGACCTTGTTGATGTCGCTGCGGTAGTTGAAATTCAGCTCGGGCTGGTAGCCCCCGAACTTGATGACGCGCGCCACGCTCTCCCTGTGCGGGTGGCGGAACTGCATCATGCCGTTGGTCGAAAAAAGGTAGCGGTTGCAATCAAGCAGGTTGAGCAGCTTATCGTTGATGTTCCCGCGGCTCCCGTGGTGCGACACCTTGAA
Organism: Pyrinomonadaceae bacterium; assembly: GCA_035275605.1. Classification (GTDB taxonomy): domain Bacteria; phylum Acidobacteriota; class Blastocatellia; order Pyrinomonadales; family Pyrinomonadaceae; genus QHXM01. The sequence goes on along the minus strand of DATEMM010000513.1, from coordinate 2,806 downwards.
GGCGCTCAGTTGAAGTTTCTCCCGCCCCTCCTGATCGTTGAGCCTCTTGATTGAGGCCGCCAGGACGGGCGCGTAGGCGTCGCCCGTCAGGAGACACCGCTTGCCCTCGTATTCCGCCAGCAGGGCGATGCTGCTGCCGTTGGCCGGAGCGCGGTCGCCACGAAACTTCACCTTCAGCAGCGCTTCCATGTCAGGCGTGTCATCGCCTAAGAGCAGGCCGCCCTTCGCGGCCTCTTCGTCCTTGACCTCGCCCGGCTTTAATTCCTCGGCCGTGATGACTTCGTACCAGCGCTCCTTTAGCCTGGCCAGCCCGTTCCCGGTCGGCGACATCAGCGTCAGCTTCATCCCGCCGTCCAGGGTGACAGAGGGCAGAGCCCCGTTGTCCGGCACGACGATAACCTTCTCGCCGAAGGCCTTGTTCCAGTTGAGGCCGCGCTCCTGTATGTTGTCGGCGACGTACTCGCCCTCCAAGGGGCTGAGGTTGAACGGGGCGATGTGCTCCCAGCCGTTGAACCAGACATCGCCGAAAGTGACGCCCAGAGTGTCCACGTGGCGGAGCAGCTCCAGCGCCCCGCCGATGTGGTCCGAATCAATGTGCGTAATGACGAACAGCTCGAAATGGCGCTCGGCCGGTGGGAGGCCGCTGATTCTCTCCCTTAGGGACGCGAACGAATGAGTCGTCCCGCCGTCGATGAGAATCTGATGTTGCTCCTGGCCCTGGCCGTACTTGATCCACAGGCAATCGCCGTGGTCGGCGGGTAACATCTCTAAATTGAACATGACCTGAATTACGCGCCAGGCGCTTACTCCTTCCTAAGCGGATTTGAGTAGACGACGGTGATGGAAGCGCAGCAAGTGACCGCGCCAGTCGTGTGTGAGTGGCGGCGCGGTCAGAACGTGTACTCTACATACAATCCCTTCTGGACAAGCTTACCGGCCTTGGGCTTAGGCAGAGGAGCGGCAGCGCCCTTGGCCGGCTTGATGACGCCGGCCGACTTGGTTTTGATGGGGAAGGAATCGCTGCGGACGAGCGCGCACCCGTCGCCGAGCGCCTCCATCAGCGGGTCGCGCGGGACCTCTGTCCCCTTGACCGGGTTGCCGTAGACGCCGAACTCCGTTGAGCACATGGCCACAAACTCGTTGGCGGCACGCCCCTTCGAGAGAGCCTCGACCACCTGGATGGGCGTGGCGTTCGTGCTCCCGTGGTGCCCTACCTTGTAGAAGTCCACGCTCTGTAGCAGCTCGCGGCTCATCTCGGTCAGGTCGCCTGCCTTGGACGGGTCTTTAATCGGCGCGTCGATACGGTAGAGCCAGTGCTCCCAGTTTCCGGCCTGCGCGTCGCCGACGAAGAGCAGGTTCTTGCCGCCGAACTTGAAGAGCACGACCAGGCTCTGGTTGTTGAGGAAGGTGTCAATCTTGGCGGCCGCGGCGGCCAGCATGTCCGGCTGCGCGGTATCCACGGCATTCCTGATATCTTCATACGCGATGTTATATCCTCTGGCGTCCTTCTGCGGATAATCCCGTTCCGGGTCGGCGTACCACTGCGGGCGAAACGGCGGGATCGCCTTCGCGCCGCTGTCGTCGCCGGTCGTGGAGTCCAGATACTGCCCGACGCCCTTCTTCAGGTCCGTCAGCTTCATGAAGTTCTGGGCTTCCTTCGGCGGTGGGCCGAGGATTTCGGCAGTCAGGCCCGTCAGCTCGGGCGGCAGTTCCGGCTCGTCGCCAGCGGCGTAGTACTTGACGTTCTTGCCGCCATCGCCGAAGTGATTTTTGAGCAGATCGAGAGCGAGGGCGTTGCCGCTCAGCTTCTTTCCGCCTGTGGAGGCGGCGTTGAAGTCAACGCCCGTGGCGTCCCAGAGCAGGTCGAGCGCATGCTGCGCCTCCGGATCGGTCCGCCCGCGGAACTGCATGGCAAGCTGCGTTGCCAGTTGCTCAATCTCCGTTTGCAGAGCGAGCGGAGAGACGTTGCTCTTCGAGTCCTTCTTGCCCTTCGATTCCTTGGGGTCGTTGAACTGCTCCCAGTAGGGCATCCAGACCATGTTGACCGTGAAGTCCCTGAAGCGGTCGGCAGCGCGTGCGAAGCCTGCGATGTGGTCCGCATGACGGTGAGTCATGATGACGAGCGAGACCTTGCCGCCGGTCGTCTGGTAAAGGTCCTCTACGGCCTCCTCGATGGAGCCGATGTCGCCCTTGCCTGTCGTCCCCTTGAAGACGCCGCAATCAATCACTATGTAGCGGTCGCCGGAGCGGGTCGGCACAGTGATGAGGAAGAAGTCGCCGAAGCCGACACGGTACATCCTCACCTTGAGGCCGCGCGCGCTGCCACTGCCGGCGGCCTTGCGGCCCCCGGCCTTCGAGGCGCGGGACTTCGCGGCCTTCTTTGTCGTCTTCTTCGTGGTCTTACGCGCGGACTTTTTTGTTGATCGGGCAGTCATCTTCAGATTCCCCCGTGCAGCATGTTGAAGTCAATGTGGAAGCGGCTGGGGTCCTTGCCTTCGAGCAGGCCCTCGCGCTGGTTGTAGCGTCGCTGTCGCTCCTCGCGCTCGTCGCCAGGGCCGCAGTCGAGGCGCTTGCGTATGAGATAGCGTATCTCGCCCGGCGGGTACTGGCCGGTGCGCGGGTCTAGCGGCGGCTTGGCGATCAGGAGCGTCGCCCCGCCGCGCATCGGGAACGTGCCCAGCTCCGGCTTCTTCGGATTGAAGTGGGCCTCATATTTCTGGGACATCTCCACCACCATGTCTATGCGAAGGCTGCCGTCGGGCACGAGCCGAAACGCCGAATGGAAGGACGGGACGGAGATGAACTC
>DATEMM010000512.1:0-8137 GCA_035275605.1 Pyrinomonadaceae bacterium | reverse complement strand
CTGGGTCAAAGAATCGCCGGATTGGGAGTTGCTCGCGCCAGTCCCGTTCAGCCTCGTCTGCTTCCGCGCGTGCCCGAATCGTGAGGGTGAGGATGAAAGGGAGCGCGCCGCGCGGCTCGACTCGCTCAACGAGGCACTGATGAATAACATCAACGCCGGGGGCGAAATCTTTTTCTCGCACACACGGCTCCGAGACGTTTTCACGCTGCGCCTGGCAATCGGCAACATCCGGACAACCGAAGCTCATGTGCGCCGCGCCTGGGAACTCCTGAACGAAGAACTGCGCCGGTTGTCGTAAACCTGCTTTCACACGGCGGCGCTCTTAATGCTCTCGCCAAAGTTTATGAAGAAACGGCTGGCCCTCATTGTTCTGATTTTACTTGCCGCCGCAACCGCCGGGCGCGTCGAGGCGCAGCGGGCGATGACTCCGGCTGACACCTTGCGCGTCGCCGGTGTCGGCGACCCGCAAATCTCTCCGGACGGCGAGTGGGTCGTCTACACCGTCTCGACCGTGGAAGGCAACGCGACGCAGACCACGCTCTGGCTCGCGCGCATCCGCCCCGCGACATCTATCCAGGACATTGAATCAACCGCGGCCGAGCGCGGAAGGACAACTGAGCCGTTGCTCCCGGTCGAACTCGGCGGCTCTAACCCTCGCTGGTCGCCGGATGGAAAGCGCATAGCCTTTCTCGCCTCGAAGGGAGAGCAAAGCGGCATCTGGGTCATGACGCTCGCGCAGCGCCAGCCAAGGTTCGTCGCCCCCGTCAGGGCAAGCAACTTCTTCATCACTTACGCGGGCGAATCCATCAGTTGGTCCCCGGACTCGCGCCGCATCGCCTTTATCAACGCGACCGAGGAGGCCGTGGCCGTGGACTCGGGCGAAGCGGCCCGCCCAGCTGGAGCGCGCGGCGTCGGAGCGGATGACCCGCGCGTCGTGGACCGCATCCAGTACAAATCGCGGACCTCGTTTTCCGACCGGCGGCGCACGCACGTCTTCGTCGCGGACGTGGACGCCGCGCTGGCCGGCGACGACGCGGCCATTCGTCAACTGACTTCCGGTCCCTATTACGACCATGCCCTGACGTGGAGCCCGCGCGGCGACGAGGTAGCGTTTCTCTCCAACCACGAGGCGGACCCGGACGCCGTCAACAACTCAGACATCTTCGCCGTCGATATGAACGGGCGCGTCCGACAGATTACGGAGACGAAAGGCTGCGAGTACGAGCCCGCGTGGTCGCCCGACGGCAAGTGGATAGCCTACACGGCGACGAAGCGCGACGTGACGACGATTGACAGCGTGGCCGAAGACACGCATGTCTGGGTGATTGAAGCGAACGGGAGAGCGGGCCGCGAACTTACCGCCGCGCAGGATCGCCGCGCACGCAGCCCTCGTTGGATGGCCGATAGTCGTTCAATACTTTTTCTGGCCTCAGACCGGGGACGAACTTCGCTTTATCGTATTCGAGTTAACGTCAATGATGATCGGCCAGAGCCGTTGCAGTTGTTCCTTTATCTCAATCTCCCAAAATTCCCCTCCGGGCTCACAGATAATTTTGGGGAGGACGGGCAGGATTTGACGACCGTCGCCAATTCTCAACGGGCTTTCCAAATCTACAGTTTTAGCGTGGCCTATCAGAAGCGATTAACCAGGCGGTCAATCGACGGCAGTTATATTTATCTCTCTCCGATCGCCTTCGTTTTGAGCACGCCCACTTCACCCAGTGAGGTGTGCTTTCAGGCGAACGTTCGGCCCGTTCTGCAATGCTTGAGCAATCACAACAGCGCGATCATGAAGACTATGGAACTAGTCGAGCCGGAAGAGATAAATTTCAAGAGCTTTGACGGCACGCCCATCCAGGGCTGGCTGATGAAGCCCTTGAACTGGCGCGCGGACCGCCGCTACCCTCTCATCCTGAGCATTCATGGCGGGCCGCACGGGATGTATGGCCACGGCTTCAACGCGACCTTCCAGGCTTACGCCACGCGAGGCTACGCGGTGCTCTACCTCAACCCGCGCGGCTCATCCGGCTACGGGCAGAAGTTCTCGGACGGCACTTTGCGCGAATGGGGCGGGGGCGATTATCGCGACCTGATGCTTGGCGTTGACGAGGTCCTGCGCACGCGTTCCTGGATTGACCCGGAGCGGCTGGGCGTGACGGGCGGCTCATACGGCGGCTTCATGACCAACTGGATTGTGACGCAGACGACGCGCTTTCGAGCGGCCGTGGCCCACGCCTCTGTCAGCAACCTGATAAGTTTTTACGCAACCTCGCTCTACCAGGACTTGATTCACGCGGAGTTTGGCGGCTTCCCGTGGGACGATTATGATCTGCTCTGGCGCTGGTCGCCTCTGCGCTACGTCAAGCAGGCGCAGACGCCCGTGCTCTTTACGCACGGCGAGCAGGACAACGACGTGCACATCACGCAGGCCGAGGAGATGTACACGGCGCTCAGGCGGCGCGGGATAGAGAGTGTGCTCGTCCGCTACCCGCGCGAGGGGCATGGGCTGCGCGAGCCTTTGCACCGGCTTGACGCCCTTGAAAGAACGCTCGCGTGGTTCGATAAATATCTGAGATAAGGGGAGTCTCTGAAAAATGCTGACCCATATTGTCGTCTGGAAATATCGCGAGGACGTGGAGCAGGCCGTGCGCGACGAACACCTCAAGCGGCTGCGGCGGCTCGCCCACATCATCCCGGAGGTCGAGAGCTTTCACGTCGGCGCGGACGTGCTCGGCCTGCCGCGCTCCTACGACACAGGGCTCGTCGCCACCTTCCGTGACCGCGCAGCCCTGGACGCTTACACCATACACCCCGAGCACATCCTGGTCGCCGACATGGGGCGTCACATCAGCCAGAACGTCGTCTCCGTGGACTTCCTAGACGAAAAGTGATGACGCCTGACTGGGGACCGACTCGATGAAGTGGAAATGGAAACCGAACTGGAAGGGGATGAGGCGCTGGAAGAAAGTGGCGCTCATCACCCTCGGCCTCTTCCTGCTCCTGCAAATTCCCTTCATCTACAGGCGCGCGCGCCTGGGGAACTTACGTTCGGCTATCGGGCAGGTCAACTCCGAGCGCGTAGTGGATGACGCGCAGAGCGCCTACGCGGACTACAAGGGCGTCATCCACGTTCACTCCAGCCTTGGCGGCCATAGCATCGGCAGTTTCGAGGAGATTATAGAAGCCGCCAATCGAAACAATCTCAACTTCGTAGTGATGACCGAGCATACTTCCCCCTTGATGGACACTTCCGAGATGACTCTGAAGGGAGTTCACGCGGGCGTGCTCTTCGTCAACGGTAATGAAGTCAACACGGCGAGCCACGACCGCCTGCTGCTCGTCCCAGGGAGCCGGGAGGCCGCGGAGGCTCAGACAATCGGAACCCAGCAAGTCTTCGACGGCCAGAGGGCGCGGCGCGGCCTCTCCTTCGTCGCCTACCCGCACGAGTTTCAGAGCTGGGCCTTGAGCGACTACGACGGGATGGAGGTCTACAACCTCTACACCAACACGAAGCGGATTAATTACCTGGTCACCTTCTTCGACTGGCTCTGGTCTTATCGTAGCTACGCGGATTTGATGTTCGTGCGATTTTACGAGAGGCCGAATGATGAGTTGAGAAGGTGGGACGAGCTGCTCAAAACGACGAACCGCAGGATCATCGCCATCGGCGGCAACGACGCGCACTCCAACGTCGGCTTTCAGTTGGGCGACCGCACTGGAAAGAGCTTCATAGGCGTTCACCTGGACCCCTACGAGCGAACCTTTAGCGTCGTCCGTAACCACGTGCTGATTGAAAGGGAGAAGCCTTTGACGGAGGAGACTCTGATGGAAGCCCTGGGCGGAGGCCACTGCTACGTCGCCTTTGACCTCTTAGGCGATTCCTCCGGCTTCACCTTCACGGCCGAGAACGATCAGGGCCGCAAGATCATGGGCGACGAGATAGAGCTTCGCGGCGGAGTCAAACTGATTGTGACGAGCGCGGTGAAAGGGCGCATCCTGCTCTTCAAGGACGGCCAAGCCCTACACGACGAAGAGGGCTTGGCCCGGCGTGAGTTTTACGTGACGGAGCGCGGCGTCTACCGCGTCGAAGTCTACCTCCCGCAACTCGGCAGCCTCTTGAAAGACAAGCCCTGGATCATCTCCAATCCGATTTACGTCCGGTGATGAAGAAGGATAAGCCTGATTTCCGCCGCGTTAGCGGCGCATGAATTTAGCCCGGTCTTTCAAGGCCGGGGACACAGACGCAAAATGGTGCGCGTCGCGTCAGCGACGCCTGAATTATCCCCACACATAACGCTCATCATATTTAATCCCATGCTTGCGTAAAAATTTCAGATACTCTTCTTGAAAGGTAGCTCTCCGGTGGTGCTCACGCTGCTGCTGAATATAATGGACGACCTCGGGCAAATTGGATTTGCTAACAGTAAATGCGCCGTATCCGTCCTGCCACTCGAAATCACGCAGAGCCGGAAACTCTTTATGAATCCACCTGGAGCTATCACCTTTCAGGAACTGAGCAATCTGGCTTGGCGAAATTATCGGCGACGTCATTACCAGGGCATGCACGTGGTCTTCGACGCCGCCCACCTGTAAAGCCGTCATCCCTTGCTTTCGCGCAATGCCTCCGATATAAGCCCACACGCGCTGCTCAATCGCCGGTTTAATGACCTTCACGCGATTTTTTGTGCTAAAGACGATGTGATAATGAAGTGAGGTGTAGGTGTTAGCCATGTCTCAGAACTCAAGCGTCGCTGACGCGACGCTGCCAATATAACCGCCATGTGTCCCGGCCTTGAAAGACCGGGCTAAATTCATGCTGCCGCTAGCGCGGCAGTCAGTTGACCGCTGGCAGGGCAAGCGGCCAATTGACCATGGACGGTTAATTGAATTCTAGAGACGTATTAGCTTCGGCCGATTATCCCCGGACACGACGACGCCCCACAACAGTCTTAACAACCCTGTGGGGCGCGCGCGTGTCGGAAAGCTCCGGCACTATTTTCTGGGAGCGGTGCTTACGTTCACCGTCTTCACTGTAGAGAGCCTAGTGTTTGGCTCTTCTCCCGCTTTCAATTCCAAGTAGTAGGAACCGTGCGAGTACAGCTTCCCTCAACTTGTCTAAGTGGTTGAGATTTTATGCGCCTTCCCCTGGCATGTCAATACTCATCTTGACTGCACGGGAAACATACGCGCGCGGGCACTCAGGCCGGCTCGCTGTAGCTTGGTTCCACAGGCTCCTTGACCTCCAAATCCCGCTCCCAGCCCTCGTTTTCGAGCTTGATGTATTGAATGGCCACCGCGCTCGAATTGGCGTCCAAATCCGGCAGCGCCTGGTATTCCGAGACCCAGCAGCGGAAGACTTTGTAGGCCAGGGCGAGTTGCCCCGCCTCGTTGTAAAACTCTATGACGATGTCCTTGCGGAAATCTGCCAAGGAAGATTCCTGGCCCGCGGCCGCGCCCAAATTCCAGACCTTGTTCGCCCACTGCTCAAACGCCGGGTCGTGCGTCACGCCGCGCTCCAGCGTGATGGGCTCAAAGCGCGTGCGCCCCGGAAGCTTCCTGATCACGCTCGGGTCGCCGCCCTCGCGGAACTCCATCACTTCGGTCGTGCGCTTGAGCGCGCTGACGCGGCTGACCCCGGCGACGTATGCCCCGTCCCACTTGACGCGAAACTTGTAGTTCTTGTACGGGTCCGTTCGTGAGGGGTTGACTGTAAATTCTGCCATCGGGTTTCTCCTTTGCGGCGTGCCATTTCGCTCACGTCTTGAATGGCGAGGCGTCAGTTTTCCACGCTCCCTGCAAAGAGCGCGCTCTACCCGTCTTGAGCGTTACTGTATATCACAGGTGCGCGGCGATGCTGTATATTAAGAGGTGAGCGCGATGAGCACCGAAAGCGAAAAGCCCAGGATAGAAGACGACCGGGCACCGATTCCCACACCGCAACAAGTAGTCAACCTGACGCCGCCCGCGCCCGCCACCTGCAAACAATTGCCGATGGTCGGCTGGTACGACCCGCGCCAGTTGATTCGCACTGGCACACAGGTCGCCATCTCGACCATCTTTGGTCGCCACTCGGACCGCCGCCTCGTCGAAGCCCTCGCCTCCGGCCAGCCGGAGATTTACGACTACACCTATCACTACACGGACGACGGCCACGAACTGTGCGAGATGGATAAGAACCGTCCGCGCGAAGAAATCTGGATTGACTACGTCGCGGACACAGGCGAGGGCTGGAACTCGACCTACGCCGTGGCCTACTACGCGACGGAAGAGGCGCGAGAGTTCGAGTACACGGACGCCGAGAGCAAGCAAAAGAAGCTGGCCCAAACGCGACGCGGGGATTTACTCCTCTTCGGCGGGGACGAAGTCTACCCCGCGGCCGACCGCCTGGAGTATGACCAGCGCCTGGTCAAACCGTACCAGGCGGCTTTTCCCCTCCGGCAGAGGATTGAGCACCCGCACTGCTTCGCGATTCCCGGCAACCACGACTGGTACGACAGCCTCATCTCTTTCTCGCGCCTCTTCTGCTCGAAGCGCTGGTTCGGCAGTTGGCGCACGAGGCAGAGCCGCAGCTACTTCGCGCTGAAGCTGCCGCACGGCTGGTGGCTGTTGGGAACGGACATTCAACTGGACTCTGACCTGGACGCGCCGCAGGTGGAATACTTCAAGGGCGTCGCGGCCCAGATGAGCGAGACGGACCGCGTCATCCTCTGCAACGCCGAGCCGCACTGGATTTTCGCGCGCATGTACGAGCACCTGGATTCCCACATCTCCGAGAGCAACCTGGCGTTTCTGGAGAAGATGCTGGGCAAGAAGATTGCCGTCTTCATCGCGGGCGACCTGCACCACTATCGACGGCATGAGGCGACCGATTTTTCTTCCACGCAGAAAATCACAGCGGGCGGCGGAGGCGCGTTTCTACACCCGACGCACAGTGGGCTGCTCGGCACGGACGTCTCCCGGCTCGAAGAGAAATCCTCCGGCCGCGTGTTTGAAAAGAGAGTGGCTTATCCGCCGGAAGAGGTTTCGAGAAAGCTCAACTGGCGAAACCTCATCTTCCCCTATCTGAGGGGAAATCAGAGCCGCGCTTTCGGCCTGCTGACCGCAGTGCTCTATCTGCTGACGACGCTGGCCGTGGTCTCAGATTTCAGGCACATAGAGCGGACAGCCTCCGGCATACGCTCCGTCGTCGGCCTCAAGAACATCATCGGCACGACTCTGGACACGGTGCTCAACAGTCCGATGACTCTCTTCTGGGTGCTGCTGACCATCCTCGGCTTCGTGCTCTTCACGGACACGCACTCGAAGGCGCACCGCTGGATTATGGGCTCCCTGCACGCGCTCGCGCACATCTTCTCGGCCTTCACGGTCGCGCTCGGCTCCATCTATTTCGTTATTTTCCTGGCGACCCGTACCTCCGCCTGGAATCACCCGCCCGCGCTCAAGTGGGTTTACCAGTTGACGCAGGGCGAGCACGTCTTCCGCCTGGACATGCGTGTGCTCTTGGTCGTGCTGTTGATTGCGGCGGGCGGGTACGTGGTCGGCTCCTTCATACAGGGACTCTACCTGCTCATCTCCCTGAACATCTTCGGTCGCCACTTCAACGAATCCTTCTCGACCATCGCGGTGGAAGACTGGAAGAGTTTTCTGAAACTGAAGATTGATAGTGCGGGCGACCTCACCATCTATCCCATAGGCATCAGCAAAGTTCCGCGCAGGTGGAAAAGCAGTGACGCGGCAACCGGAGCGGAGATGCTGCCGGACGATTTAGGGGCGACTGAGCCCGCTCTAATCGAGCCGCCGATTGTTCTAAAACGGACGACCGCGACGACAACCGGCGTCGTCGATTCAAAACGCCTGTGACGAGTTGAGAGAGAGATTGGAGAATTCCGCTTTGACCTCAATCGAATACCGGCCTGTCCGCGAGGCCGAGATGCCTGAAGCGGTCGATCTTTTTCTGGCCACGGTGAGGGACCTGGCGCGGCGCTGGAACCTGGACTGGCCGCTGCCCCCGCGCCCATACGTCGAAGTCATGTACGATTACATCAGGCGAACGGGCATTTTTCAGGTCGCGGAAGTTGAGGGCCGCCTCGGCTCCATCTGCCACGCAGTCGTGCGCGGCCACCTCTGGTTCCTCTCA
>DATEMM010000511.1:0-2553 GCA_035275605.1 Pyrinomonadaceae bacterium | reverse complement strand
CAGGCCCTCCGTTATACGTATCAACTACGGCTTACAGCGACACGCGGGGGGCGGCATGGCCGTCCGCACCATCAGTTGTCTGCCGGCGTTGACGGGCGCGTGGCGCGACCCAGCAGGCGGCATCCTGCTCTCTACGAGCGGCACCTTCCCGCTCAACTACCCAGTGCTGGAGCGGCCAGACCTGATGCCCAAACCCGCCCCGCGCACGCTTAACATGTCACAGCTCGGGGACGTGTTGACGAAAACGTATGACCCGCCGGTGAGAGCGCTCTATGTCTACAACTCGAACCCGGCGGCGGTCGCGCCCGACCAGGGCAAGGTGCTCGCGGGGCTTCGCCGCGAAGACCTCTTCACGGTCGTCCATGAGCAGTTCATGACGGACACGGTCGATTACGCGGACATCGTCTTGCCCGCGACCACGCAGTTCGAACACTTCGACCTGCACAAGGCTTACGGACATCTCTATCTTCTCGTCAACGAGCGCGCGATTGAGCCGCTCCACGAGGCGAAGTCGAATTCAGAGGTCTTTCGCCTGCTGGCCGCGCGCCTGGGGTTCGAGGAAGAGTGCTTCAGGGACACGGACGAGGAGATCGCGCGGCAGGCCATCTCGACCAATCATCCCGCGCTCGAAGGCATTACGCTTGAGGGATTGCGCGAGCGCGGCTGGATGCGGCTGAATCTGCCGGAGACTTTCGCGCCGTTCGCGGAAGGGAATTTCCCGACGCGCTCTGGCAAGTGCGAGCTGTTCTCGGAAACGCTTGAAGCGCAGGGGCTGCCGGCCGCCCCAGAGTTTATTCCGCCGAGTGAATCGCGCCTGAGCGCCCCCGCCCTGGCCGCTCGCTACCCGCTCGCGCTCATCAGCCCGGCGGCGCACGCCTTTCTTAATTCGAGCTTCGCCAACCTGCCCAAGCAATTGCGACAGGAGCTGCGCCCGTTCGTCGAGATTCATCCAAGTGATGCCGAAGCGCGCGGCATACAGAGCGGCGACAGTGTGCGCGTCTTCAACGAGCGCGGCTCGTGCGAGCTCTCTGCGGTCGTGACGACGCGTGCGCGTGTAGGCGTCGTCGTCTCCCCCTCCGTCTGGTGGAACAAGCTCTCGCCGGGGAAGGCCAACATCAATCAACTGACTTCGCAGCAGTTGACGGACATGGGGGGCGGCGCGACCTTTTACGACGCGCTCGTCGAAATCGAGCGCCTAGATAATTAATTAGACTTGACAGACGCGACCCGTCTCCCCGATACATAAGAAAAATCCCGGCGCGTTCTTCGGGGTCGCGCTCTGAAGAATGCAGGCTTCTCCTCAGTTGATTCTCTAATCAGATACGGAGCACATTGCTAATGGCGACGCAAACTATTCCCTACAAGCGTTACCTCGACGGCCTGCCCCCGGAGCGGCGCGAGGCTATAGAACGCGTCTGGCAGACCGTGCGCGAGAGCATGCCTGCGGGGTACAAGGAAGAGATTGGCCCAAAGTTTCTGACCTTCAAGGCCGAAGACGAGTGGTACGTCAGCCTGGCGAACCAGAAGAACTACATCAGCCTCTACCTGACGCCCGTCTACGTCTTCCCGGAGCTTAAAGCCAAACTGGACAGTTCAGGCAAGAAAATAAAATGCGGCAAGGGCTGCGTCAATTTCAAGCGGGCCGAGGACCTGCCGTTGGAAACTATCGCGGAGATCGTCGGCACACACGACGCCGAAAGCTACAAGAAGCACATGCGGGAGCTGCGCGAGGGCGCGCGGCAGAAGAGCCGGGAGGGCAGGAAGAAGGCCGCGAGTAAGACTTCCCGCTAAAGCTTAAGTTCCCCTTTCACCCGTTCGCCATGCGTCAAAATCGCCAAATGAGAAATCGTAGCCGAGCGCTCGCAGGAGTGCCGTCTCGCGCCACCGCCTTCATCCTCCTCTGCTGTGCCCTGATTTCAGGGAGCCACGGCGAAGCATTAGCACAGCAGAAAACTGCGCAGCGCCAGCCCAAAACCGCAACGCCGCCGCCCGTTCGTCCGGTCCCGGACGGCGTCATGCTCAGAATCATACGCGCGGAGGATGAGCGCCGCTGGGACAACGACCTCAGCGTGCTGCTCTTCGACAAAGACGGGCGCGTGAGGGAGCGCGCCGCGCTCGCCGCCGGGCGCATAGGTGATGAGCGCGCCGTGGCCTCGCTCGTCACCTTGCTGCAAACCGACCAGGAAGAGAGCGTGCGCGCGATGGCGGCCTTCGCGCTCGGAGAGACCGAATCGGTGGCGGGCGCGGCCTCGCTCGCCGACGCCGCACAAAAAGCCAGGGAGACGAGCGAGGTGCGCGCCCGCGCCGTAGAGGCGCTCGGCAAAATAATCGCGGCGCTGCCGCAGGCTGACGAAGCGCGCGGCAAAACTCTAGGCGAAGTCATCCTCAAGGCGCTCGATGAAGAACTCAGGCGCGGCCCCAGGCCAAATCGCGACCTGGTGCTGCTCGGGTTGACGGCCGCACTGCGCGCGCGCCCCAACAACGCCGGAGCGACCGTCGCCAAGTTCCTTTCTTCAACTGATGCGCGCGTCCGCGCCGACGCGGCGAACACAC
>DATEMM010000510.1:0-8689 GCA_035275605.1 Pyrinomonadaceae bacterium | reverse complement strand
TTAAAAAGGACCCGAATAGCTGGGTCGGGCACAATGACGCGGCGCGCGTCGCAGTCGCAAGGGGCGACTTCGACACGGCGGTCAAGGAAATGAAGCTCGCCGTCACGGCGGCCCCGGAGTCGCTCAAGGCTCAGCACGCCGATCTCGTCAGGCGTCTGGAAAACCGAGAGGACATCAACAAGTAGGGCTGTCAATTCACCTGCGGCATCGGTGCGCCGTAAATCGGTTTTCGCAACACAGCCGCTTTATGGCTTGCTGGGAAGTCGGGAGGACTCAGATGAAGAAGGCTAACATACTCTTCGTTGGATTGATTTGCATTGTGCTGTTTGGATTCTCTACCCGAGCTGGCCGTCCCGACGACAGCACACCCCGCCCTTCAGGCACACCGGGGACAGTCGTCGCCCGTGTGTGGAAAGGGCGGGTCGCACCGGCACGCGCCGACGAGTATTACAGGTATCTCCTGGAGGGGGTGACGAAGATCCGCTCCATACACGGGAGCCTCGGGGCCGAAGTGATGCGGCGGGACGAGGCCGGTGCGGTCGAGTACACCGTGACCTCGTACTGGGAGTCCCGCGACGCGATCAAGGCGTATGCTGGCCAGGACATCGAGAAACCTCATCACCTCCCCCGTGATCGGGAGTTCCTGCTCGAGCTTCCGACGCGAGTGCTGCACTATGACGTCACATATACTGACCTGGCGCAGGTCCGAGTCGGCCGGTGATTGGCCGCGTCCGGCTTTGACGAGTTTCGCCCTACGTCCTGGTTGGTCTTTCAATGTTCGGGTTCGTCAGCAGTCCGCCGATCACGAAGACGAGACCGAGCAGGATGTGTACCAGGTGGTCCACAGTTCCCAGTTCCAGCATCCCTGCTATGACCTTCCATAGGTATGGGCCGCCGGGGCCGGGCACTCCGGCTGTCGGCTCTGCCTGCCCGCCAGCGATGAAGCCCGCCACGCCGAGCAGCAGGTAGACGGCCCCGAAGGCTAGATTAAAGACGCGCACCGCCAGGAGGCTTCCCTTCAGGCCGATGTAGATTGCCAGAATGCCCGAGATGAGGTGCACGAGGTTGTGGCTCGTGCTCAGGTGCAGGCCGAGGAAGTCGTGATTGATGAAGCCGATTATTCCAGCCAGCAGGAAGCCCGCGCCCAGAGCGGTCGCCGCGATTCTTCCGATGTTTCTTTCCATATGTTGTCTCCCCTTCTGTTATTGAGACACCCCTCCCGCAAGGTTAAGGCGGCTCCCGCAGGCCAACTGATTCAATGCTCTTTGTTCGTTTGGTGAATCTTAGACCAGATGATGTCGATTTAGAAGAGCAAGGGTACTGAGCACGAAGCGGCCCGCGCCGCGCGCAGCACTTGCACCACGCGGAAGACGCGGAAGACCCGGAGAGCCGGGACGACTAGCGAGCGGAGCGTCAGCCAGTTGCCTTTCAGATAATCACTCTTGTCCGGTGCCAAGAGATACTTGAGCGCGGAATCCAGGATGAAGATTATCCAAATAACGACGCCGGCTGCTTCCAGCAGCGGGCTGAGACCCCAAGCAAGTTCGGCTACTAGCAGTGCAAGCCAGAGGAAGCCGAGCACGAGCATCGGCGTCTCCAGCCAGTCTTCGAGTTGCCCGAGTGCATGCCAGCGTTCGTCATTGAGCTTTCTCTGCTCGCTTGCGACCTGATTCTTCGTCACGTTAAATCCGCGGCTGTTATGCTGACCGGGTCAGAACCTCAGCCCCTATTGGTCCCTTAGACATAATCCTGTGAGCCCGAAGCAATCTTTCTCACCGCGTTCCACCTCCGGCCCAGACGGTCAGGATGAGGTGGGCCCGGCCAGTAGATTAACTGCGCCGAGCAGAAGTGCGATGATTAAGAGCAGGTGTATATAAGCACCCGCCCCGGCGAACAGGCCGATGGCCCATAAGAGAATGAATACCGCTACCGTCAACCAACGCATCTCCATCACCTCCGCCTTTTGGTGAAAGGTAGGAGCCGAGGGGCCGCCCTAAGTTTCATCCTGCCGCCCGTCCGGCTCTTTAGCGACTCCCTTGAACGGCTCCCCGTTCTTTTTGACGGCGGTGAACTCGCCGTCTTCCCTGTTACGCTTAGTCCAGTCTCCAGTCTGCGGGTTCTCGGTCTGCGTGCGATTCTTTACCGCGCCTTGACGATAACCCTCTCCAGTGTTCTTTCCCATGTCGTATTCCTCCACGCTCTGTTCCGCGAACCCTCAGCGGATGGTGTTGTATAACGGGGCGCTGGCGCGCACGGTGAACTGTGTGCCGCTCATCAGTTCGAGATCATTGCTGCCCTGAATGTAGACGGAGCCTGCGCCCGCGCCCGCGCCGACGATTGCCCCGATGGCCGCGCCTTTGCCGCCGCCCGCAATAGCGCCGATGAGCGCGCCGATGGCGCCGCCAATCGTCGTGCGTGTCGCCGTAGTACTGGTGCGGCTATTACTCTCTTCGACCGCGCCTTCGTTATCAACGCGCACTGACTCGCCGTTTGAGGCGAGCGCGTTCTCGACGATGCCTGCGAATTTATAAGTCCTACCGTCGCGCAGCCGTATGCTGTCGAAGTTGAGAGTCATCTCCGAACGGCCCGTGATCCGTCCCCCGCGGCTCACGTTTGAAACGTAACCTTCCAGAACAGCGCCGTCGAACTGTGATGGCGAGCGCACGGTCATCGTAAATCGCTCATTGTCGCGAGTAGTGTTAGTTGACAGGTTGTTGTTGAGCACTGCCATGAGTTGGACGCCGTCCGGCACTACAAAGTCGCCGTTCACGGTATTGACGCTCGTGTAGCCTGCGCCCTGGTTGTAGACGTTCCACTGTGCCACGTCGGAGGTCCTGTCATAGTAGCTCCGCACGATGACGGGCTGATTGAGCTGCTCGGCATAAACCTGACGCGTCACCAACAATCGCCGACCCTGATCTACGGGCGCAAACGTAACGGTGAAGTCGTTGGAGCGGTCGCCGTTTGATACCACCGTCAATTGATCGCCTTGAAAGCCTGCGCGCACGCTCGACGCGCGGCCATTCGGGTAGGTCTCCGCCCGTTCCCTCCCATCTGCGTCTATTGTCACCTGTGGGGAGCGCGTCGAGGCGAGCATCACGTTCTGGCCGCGCCGCTCGATACTTATCATCTCCGGCGGAGTGAGCCTGCCGAGAAGATTGTCCGTGACACGCTGGCGTTGGTTATAAGGCAGATAGCGCGTTGCGTTGTCTGCTACCACACGCGGGTTGTCGCTGGTGGTACTGTTGAGCCGGAACGTGCCTGTCAGCAGAGCGTCCGCAGAGTAGCTAGGGTTCGCCATCGTGTCCCAGTTCCAGGTAACTCTGTAAGCGTTCGCCAATCTATCCAAATCTCCCTTGAGCCATGTCCAGTCGCGCTCGGCCTGGTACTCGAACCTGTTCTGCGTCATGACGGAATTAAGCAACGCCGCGCGCTGCAATACCATCTGCACGTCCGTGTCGGTGGATTCACGGCGTTCGACGCGCTGTTTCAAACGATCTGTCGCGGCCTCGAAATCGGTAACGAGTTTATTGATCTCGTCCTCGCGCGAGGTGTTGTTGACCGCGCTTCTGTCCAGCGCCCTTGAAAGGCTGTTGCTGAAACTATCAGAACGCGTCTCGATGCGGTTGATGAGTTGGCGCATCTGCTGGTCGGTTACACGGTAAGCCAACTGCCCCCCGTAAGGGCTCACTACAGGGCGGTTCCAATTCCACGCCACACTGTAATTGCGCGCCAGTTGATCCAGGTCTCCCCTGAGCATCATCCAGTCGCGCTCCGCGCGATTTGTCAGCCGATTCTCTCGCACGAAGGTATCCAGAATTGCCGCGCGCGTGAGGACATTCTCCACGTCAGCGGCTGTAGACCTGCGGTTGTTAAAATTATCCTTCAACTGGTCGGTCGCGTGCTCGTACTCGGTGACCATCTTGTTCACCTCATCCTCGCGCGTCGTGCCGTTTAAGCGGCTGCGATCAAGGGCCTGTTCGAGGCTGTTGCTGAAGCGGTCTGAGCGCGTCTCGATGCGCCTTATTAGCTGCTGCATCTGACGGTCGCTGTTGCGGTAGGGCTGCCTGTACTGTGCGACCGCTGTGGGTGCCGTACCGATGGCGGCGAGGGCTAAGACGATCACGAACGCGACCGTTGGATATATCTTCTTCATCTGTTCCTCCTTAACTGAATTACTGCTCTGATTTCCAAAACGCGTGCATCGCAATTGGCTAAAACCACAGAGGCGAAGCACTCCCGTTGATGGGGGAGTAGTGCTCAGGTAAAGAGGGCGGAAGCTGTCAGGGCATCCAAACGGTCTGCCCATGCTCCTTTACCTGTCAATCCTTTTGTGTCTGGTCAATTTCCTCCAACGATGTTAGCGGGAATGGAGGGGGGGCGCATCGGTGTGTCCACTTAGGCCGCGTAAGTGATTACACTTATTTTCGAATTGATTTACGGCGTAGACGTTTAAAATCATCTTGCATCCCAGCCAGACAACTCTAAAGTCATTATTGTTGGGTGGAATCACTTAGAAGCTATAATTAGTGACCATCGATAAGATTGAAGACAGCGGTTGAGCCTCATACGCAGAGTTTGCGAACATGCATCTACGCCGGATTGTGGGGAATGCATAATCATGCCATCGCCCTGGGAATTTGGTGGATTAACGTGGAAAGAGTTGGGCAAGAGGGTCTGGAGGCGGTCAATTGGATAATTCCCTTTCGGCATATTCTGAATCCTTGTTTAGTACACGCTTTGCCGTACACTTAGGCTCTCTTAAAAAGCACCCTGTTAGAGTTGGCTGAGTCGAGCGGCTCATCAGGATCATGCGCAAAAGCTCATTGGTTTTTTTGACTCTCGGGCGGAACGCTTAATAGCACCTTGCGAAACGTCGCGTGCGTTTCCAGAAGGCGGGGCGCGGCGGCAGGGTCGCTGCGCGCGAGCAGCGTTATCACCTCATCTCGCTCCTTGAGCAGCGGTTGAAGATTGTCGTGCTGCTGCGAGGTTAATGCTACTTCATCGCCGCTTCTATCGAGCTGCTCGCGGAGCGCGGTATAGAAATCACTCGCCTCCTGCCGGGCCGGTTCGTACTCGCCGCGTTGCGCGTCAATGGCAGATGAAGCGAGCATGTTCTGCATTCTGCTGAGTTGAAGCTCACGCTGAGCCGCATCGCGTTGCGAGGCTACAGAGTTTGCCTTGAGCCACATCGGTATTAAGCCGGCCAGGAAGATGATGAGAGCGACGATGATGTAAATTCCGTACCGCTTGATGGCGAGCGCGAGTTTGCTGTCGCTGATGCGGGCCACACTTCTCTCTTCCGCCGTTATATGTCTTGCTTCACTCATGTATTAACTCCTTCTCATTGCCGGAGACGAATCTGTTGACTGCCCGGTACGGTGTTATAAAGCCATTAAAGTTCACAGAGGGCGCGCCCAGCGACTTCTATGCGGCACATCTGCCAGTTCGCCTACGCCGTATTCGTCCCGAAGATAAAGGTAGCTCAAGGCGAGCATCTCGTCGTCAAGGCGTTCACTCACGTCCAGCTCGCGCAAAGGAATCCGATCCGAGAGCCGCGCGAACGACCAGCGCAGGAAATCCTGAAGTTTCACGGAATCGCTCCTGCCATTAAGGGCGTCCCTTTTGAGCTCGTTGACAATCTCCAGCGCCGTTTCGCCCAGATACACCCTTTCTCCGAATTTGAATAACAACTGACATGCTCCTCCTCACATAGTTCTCCGAGAAATGGCATCATTTTAGTGAGTTGAGGAGTCAAGCGAAACGGTGTTATCGCTCACAATGCATGAGTGTTTTCGCTTATGCCGGGCGCGCTGTCTGTTGTTATACTTCCCGCAACCTTCAGTTCCCCTGAGATGAAAGGCTTCAAAGAGCGATGGGCATTCGCGGGCGATTACTGCTGCTGGCGATTGGCGTCGCGGTCCCGCTGGCTCTCGTCGGCGGGGTCGGACTGCGCGGGCTGTGGAACGCGAGCCGCCTGCAATTAGACGATTCTATTAAGCAGCAGGCTGAGCTGGCCGCTGTCGCCTTCGAGCGTTGGGTTGATGCCCAGCGCCAACCCTTGAACACACTGGCCGCAATGAGGGAAGAACAGGGCACACACACATCCGCGACCTTCGTGGAGAGCATGCGATTTGTCGTCACCACACGTCCACACTGGATTGACCTGCAAATCTTAGGGCCTGGCGGTGAGAACTTAGCCACTCAACCGGCAGGCCGAGAGCCGCTTCCGCCTGCGCTCGCGGACTATCTGGTTGCGGAAACCAGCCGACGCGGTTCCTGGACTGTAGCGACCGACCGGACGCTCGATGATGCGCGCCCCATTTTCGCCGTGGCGGTCCCAATCAAAGGCGGTGGAGCGGTCGTGGCGCGCGTCAACGGGGCGGCGATGGGCGAGCTTTTCGAGGACGTTAATCTCTCCGGGCGCAGCGTCATCGGGGTTTTCGACTCGGAGGGGAGAGTCCTTTACAGGAGGCAGACCACCGAAACGCCTGTTGACACGAACGTCTCAGGCTCGCCCTTACTGAACGCCCTAGGCGAGGAGCGGCAGAAGGCTCTGGGCGACCAGCGAGCGGCAGTCGTTGAAATCGAGAGTCCGTATGACGGCGTGCGGCGGGTTTATGGGGTCGCACGCGCCGGGCTGACGGACTGCGTGGTGATTGTGGGCATCCCGAGCGCGGCCCTCTATGAACCCGCCCAGAGACAATTCACGCGCTATCTCTACTTCGGCATTCTGGGGCTTTCGTTCGCAGTCGCGGCGGCGCTCCTTCTCGCTCGTAGCATAATACACCCCGTCCGCCGCCTGCGCGGCGCGGCGCAGTCGCTCGGAGGAGGTGATTTGACAGCGCGAGCGCCCGTCAGCGGCGGGCGCGATATGATCGAGCTAGGCTCGGCCTTTAACCGGATGGCGGAACAAATCGCTGATCGCGAGGATCGCCTGAAGGAGCTGGACCGCCTCAAGTCGGAGTTCGTCTCCAGCGTCTCTCATGAGTTGCGCACGCCGCTCACGACCATCAAAACTTTGACGAGGCTGTTGCAGCGCGGAGGGCAGACCGAAGAGGAGCAGCGCGAGTACCTCGAAACCATCGCCCTGGAGTGCGACCGCCAGATTGATCTCGTGCTCAACCTGCTTGATTTGTCGCGCATAGAGGCCGGGGCGTTTAAAGTCACAAGATCGCGCGTAGATGTTGAAGAGATTATTCAGGCGTGCGTCCGCATTGAGAAGCATACAGCCGAAGCGCGCGGTCAGATTTTAGAAGCAGAATCTTCTGCCCGCAAGATGCCGGATGTTTTGACCGATGCTGGAGCTTTGCGGCGCGTGCTGTGCAGCCTGATCGAAAACGCGATTAAGTACACGCCTGAAGGCGGGCGCGTTACTGTCGCGACGCATGATGAAGGCAAAGGTGAAGTGGCGATCTCGATCAGCGATACTGGCTGCGGCATCCTGCCGGAAGACTTGCCGCACGTCTTTGAGAAGTTTTACAGAGGCCGCCCGGCAGCCTCACTCGTTGAGGCTGCCGACTGCAATGAGATATCGGGTGTCGGGCTTGGTCTGTACCTGGCCAACAGTATCGTCGAGCAACTCGGCGGGCGCATCGCGGTTGAGAACCGTACCCCACGTGGGTCAGTTTTTACTATTTATCTGCCGGTGTGGCGGGGTGATGATGAAGGGCGGGACAGCCGCAATTTTATAGAGGAGAAACAGAATGCCGAAGCGTTTGCTCGTGGTTGATGATGAGCCTAATCTGCTGCGCGCTGTGGCCGCCTCTTTACGTACAGAAGGGTATGAGGTGATAACGGCACGCAACGGTCGGGAGGCACTCGTGCGCGTGGCCGAGTCAGTGCCCGATCTCGTCATCAGCGACATCCGCATGCCGGGCATGGACGGCTACCAACTCGCGGTACAACTCCGCGCCTCACAGCGCACGGCACTTGTGCCCATCATCTTTCTCACTGCGAAGGACGAAACGGCCGACCGCGTTGCAGGCTTTCGCTCCGGCGTTGATGCATACATCACAAAGCCTTTTGAGCCGGACGAGCTGCTGGCTGTCATCCATAGCATCCTCAACCGGGTCGAGCGCACGCACTCTGAAATAGCACGTCTTGTCGGCGCGTCGTCTGATGCCGAAAGCAAATTGTCTCCCATTCAGGATGAAGACCTGACTGAGGCTGAAGGACGGATTGCTCTGGCGGTTGCGCGTGGCCTGAGCAATAAAGAGATCGCAGCAGAATTCAATATCAGCGTCCGCACGGTCGAGAACCACATCAGCCATATCCTCGACAAAAAGCGTTTCAGCAACCGCGTAGAGATCGCGCGCCACGTCATCGAGCGCGGCCAGAATAGCTGACGAAAACGCGCCGCCATTCCTTTAGAGTCCTGTTCGCCTGTTGCATGCGCTCTCAATCCGCATCAGGTATCCGCCCTTACATATCTTTCATATCAAGTACAAGCAAAAAGGAATAAGTGTAATCACCTATGCCATATAAGTGGTCATACCGATGTCCCCGGCGCACGTTTTTATTAGCATGAGTGTGACTGTTATTCCGATGGAGGATTACGAGATGACGAATTTAATTAAGAGAGCCGCATTCCGATTGACATACGGGCTAATTCTGGTCGCGGCGATGATGATTATGGGCGCTACTTTCGCCAACGCTCAGGAGGCTTCAACAGCTCAAGCCACGCCGC